>CAZOAD010000172.1:0-1531 GCA_964577705.1 uncultured Mesohalobacter sp. | reverse complement strand
AAAAGAAAAGGATGTATGATTCGTATACAACTCCAATGGATAAAATCTATCTAAAAGATATTGAAACTGAAATACAAAAGGCTGACACAAAAAATAGCTAAGTCTATCTCAACTGAATTTAATTTCAGGACAAAAGATTAGAATTTAAAAACGTTTGATGTATTGATACTAACAGAAATAATTTAGAAAAAAACACATGAAAACAACCTTGAACTCCATCCTCATTCTATTGCTACTAATCTCTTCACGGCTTTTGGCACAGACTGAAACTATAGCAGAAGAGCTAAACCTCAAGAACGACAGTATTCTACTGCCAGGAACATTGACCTATCAAAAAAACCTAGACCAGCAGCCTTTGGTCATTTATGCACACGGGTCAGGAAATGTGGATAGGAACGGAAACCAAGCCAGTATGGTTAAAGCCAATTATATCAAACAATTGTCTGAAGCTTTAAACGCCAATGGGATTGCCTTTTATAGATACGATAAGCGAACCGCTACCCAAGAAAACAGGAAGGTTTTTATGAAAGAAGGGATTTCCTTTTTAGACTTTGTTGAGGATTTAAATGTAGCGATGGAGCATTTTAAAAACGATAAACGATTTTCTGGTATCACCCTTATCGGTCATAGTCAGGGCAGTTTGGTGGCCATGTTAGCCATGTCGGACTATGTCGATAAATTTGTATCACTTGCAGGTCCTGCCTTAAGTATTGATAAAACCATAACGGAACAGTACCGAAAACAACTTGGAGATTCAATTGCAGGCCTGGTGACTGCCCAGTTTGATGAACTTAGAGACACCGGCACAATAAAGCAAGTCAATCCCATGTTTGCTCAGATATTCAGCCCACCTAATCAACCATTTTTTGAATCCTGGATGAAGTTCAATCCCTTAGAAGAAATTCAGAGCTTCGATCAGCCGACTTTAATTATCAATGGTAAAAAAGACCTGCAGGTTCAACCTGAAGAAGCTGAAGCTTTGTACCAGGCCAGGCCTGGGTCAGAACTTGTGCTTATCGACAATATGAATCACATGTTAAAAACTATCGAAAAGGGTGAAGACAATTTAAAATCTTACGGGACTCCAGATTTCCCGATCTCTGAGGAACTGGTCGATGCGCTCACCGCTTTTATAAAAAGTAATTAAGGGCAATAAAGCTCTTTAAAGAGATAGTATGCAATCACTAACTTATTTCAAGTAGCTTTTAAAGGTTAGATGAGGCATAGCAGAGTTCATTGGTGTATGTGCTAAGGCATAAAAGATTGATTTGGATGTTATCTAACTCACTCATACCTTGCTACAGTATAGGCTGAGAACAAATCAAGTCAATGATTGAAGCAACAGCCTAAACTTACTGATAGGTCTTAAAGGTAAAACCAAATGTCAATAATTTATCTTCTCGCTCTTGACTTGCAATGACAATGCTTTCAAACGTATGCATGTAGTTGATTTTAAAATTTAAAAACTTCCAAATAGGTAATTCAATGCCAAGGTCTGCTTGCCAGCGGTAATTATTGCTTTCTTCCAGTG
>CAZOAD010000171.1:0-1557 GCA_964577705.1 uncultured Mesohalobacter sp. | reverse complement strand
GAGGTCGCCGCTCAGCTCGCTAAGAACGTCGACGGCCGCTGCGTAGGCCTGGAGATGTTCACAGATAGGCACAAAAAGTTAAGCGGGAGTTTAAAATCCTTATCTTCAAATGATGAAAAAAACAAGAAGAAAATACGACAAGAACTTCAAATTGGAAGTGGTGCGTCGGAGTCTGGAAGAAACGACTATAAAAGCCTTAGCAGATGAATTAGATATTCACCCCTCAGTGATTGGTAAATGGCGGAAGCAATTTTTAGACACAGAGGATCAGCAAGTGCTCTTTTCTGGAAATGGCAATGCGTCTTTGACAGAGGAGCAAAAGAAGATCAAACAGCTTCAATCAGCCTTGAAAGACAAGAATTTAGAAGTTGAAATCTTAAAAAAGGCTATCAGCATTTTCTCCAAGAGAGACAGAATATCTACCAATTCATTCAATTGAATCGTACCCGGTATACTGTTGAGAAAATGTGTGAAGTATTTGATGTGTCGCGATCAGCTTATTATCGTTGGACTGAAAACGGGGATGTAAAGCAAGAAAGTAAAGCTGTTACAGATAAACAAGTCCGAGAAGTGTTTGAGAAAAGCAAAGGCACCTATGGTAGTCCTAGGATTCACCAGGAATTAAAGCAGTGTGGTGTGCAGATATCACGATCCACTGTAGCCAGAAGCATGAAAAGACAAGGACTTCAGGCCAGACCGAGACGCAAATTTATTCACACCACGGACTCAGCGCACGATTTTCAGGTGTTTGAGAACACTTTGGATCGCAACTTTGGAAGTGAGCGCGTCAATGAAAAGTGGGTAAGTGATATCACCTATATTCCTACTGAGCAAGGCTGGACCTATCTGACCGCAATATTAGATCTAGCCGATCGAATGGTTGTGGGATGGACAATGTCTGATGATATGACAGCTCGAAACACAAGCATAGAAGCGTTTAAGATCGCTTTACAAAGAAGAAAGGTGAATCAAAAACTCCTCTTTCATTCGGATCGTGGTGTTCAATATTGTTGCAAAGAATTCAGGCAAACGATAGAGCAAACCAAACTCGTTGAGCAAAGTATGAGCCGCAAAGGCAATTGCTGGGATAATGCCCCCGCAGAAAGCTTTTTCAAAACTCTAAAAACAGAATTAGTCAATAAGCACGACTATAAGAACCTAGAAGAGGCTAAAAACTCTATCTTTGATTATATCGAAAAATGGTACAATCCACATCGAAAACACAGTACATTGGCGTATATGTCACCGAAACAAAAATATCTTTCTTTAACCCAAACTGCCTCTTAGCTTTTTGTGTCCGTTTTTGTGAGTAATTCCATTATTCACTCGGCTCCGGCCCCGGCTATCGCAGCGGGCCGGATCTCCTGATCCCCCCAAAACTATTTGGGGGGGATCGGGCCTGCTTCGCATCGCTACCGCGGGGGAGGGGTTACGCCTTAGCCATTTCTAAACTATATAAAAAACCATTTTTAAGCTAAGTGTATTCGGATAGATATTCACTTTTTATCAACAGGTTGTTTGTTACGATTAAACCATTAATCAATGATTAAATTCTTT
>CAZOAD010000170.1:0-1635 GCA_964577705.1 uncultured Mesohalobacter sp. | reverse complement strand
CATCATCCGAGATTCAGCGAGGGTGTGTAAATTAAACTCTGTCTAGTTAATTTCACGTTTTAAAAATAATTTGATTTTTTCTTTCCACAAAGTATATTTAAAAAAATCGAATTGTTTTTAAAATGAGCCCCAGTGGCAACGTCACGTCCCACTGGGTTTTACCTTTAGGTCTAATGGGATTCTATCTCCAAATTTAATGTATAATTGCTGTATCGTTAAGCTCCAGTTATGCAAAGGGCTAGTCCACTTTTTTTGGATATTCATAGTGGCAAGATATACCAATTTCAACAAGGCCATATCATTTGTAAAAGCACCTTTGGTTTTAGTCACTTTTCTAACTTGACGGTGGAAGCCTTCTACGGCATTAGTGGTATATATGATTTTACGAATAGGCTCAGTGTACTGAAAATATTGCGATAGTTCTTCCCAATTGTTTTGCCAGGATTCTATGACTGCAGGATATTTTTCTCCCCATTTCTCTTCTAAGATCAGCAAAGCATCTTCTGCTAAGTCTTTAGTTAAAGCCCGATAAACAGGCTTTAGGTCTTTCATAAACGCTTTTTGATCTTTTGAGGCTACATATTTGAGCGAGTTTCGTATTTGATGGACGATGCATTTTTGAACCTGAGCTTTTGGGAAAACACTTAGAATGGCCTCTGTAAAGCCTTTAAGGTTATCAGTGCAGGCAATTAAGACATCCTCTAAACCACGATTATTCAAATCCGTTAATACACTCAACCAAAAATTAGCACCTTCGCTCTCCGAGATGTACATCCCTAAGATCTCTTTATAACCTTCCTTGTTAATGCCCAAAATATTATATAAAGCTCGGTGTTTTATCTTTCCATCTACTTTTACTTTATAATGCATGGCATCTAACCATATTATGCAGTACAAAGGCTCCAGAGGACGAGATTGCCACGCTTTAATATCGGGTATAATCCTATCTGTAATTTGGCTTAAAACGTTATGGGATATATTGGTATCATACATTTCTTTAATGTGAGAAGATATGTCTCTGTAGCTCATTCCTAAGCCATATAGACCTATAATCTTATCTGCCAAATTATCTGCCAGTATGGTTTGACGTTTCTTTACAATCTCAGGCTCAAAGGTGCTATGCCGATCCTGAGGAGTTTCTAAATCAAAGCTACCAAAACCACTCTTAACGGTCTTTTTCCCTTTACCATTACGCTTGTTGCCTTGTTTGCGCTCATCAGTGTCAAGATGAGCTTCCATCTCTGCTGATAAGGCCTTTTCCAAAACATTTTTCAACATTGGAGCAAATGCGCCGTCCTTACCAAATAAGCTCTTGCCGGACATAAACTGGTCAAGGACTTTTTTCTCGAATTCTGTTTGTTCTTCTTTATTCATTTTTCTGTCTAAATTTAAAATTAATATTCAATTTTTAGACAGAGTTTAGATTACAGTCTCAATAAAACCAATGAGATAGAATATTTTCTTTTTCATTTATTAATTTTATTCTATTGTTAGATATGTGAAATTAGTAAAAACTTAATTAAAGTGCAAAGTTTATTTTAAACATCTACAGACCGTAGGCTGCTATCTAAACCTCTGCCTGATTAAGGCCTGAAGATTTTAATTTGTTCTTACAACTATAATACGTTAAGTCAA
>CAZOAD010000169.1:0-1713 GCA_964577705.1 uncultured Mesohalobacter sp. | reverse complement strand
AAGGTATAACCTTCGTAGGTTCTTAATTTATCGTAAGGTGGAGAAGTAACAGTTAGGTCAATTGAATTTTCATCAAAATCATTCATCACCTCCACACAGTTACCGTGTATGATTTCGTTAATAAAGTTTCTCATATTTATCCGTATTTAATGGATGTCAAATAGTTGACTCTCACGAATTGAGTTGATAATATCGAGCTTCCTCTCTATTTTAGTGAGCGTTATGAGTTCCTGAAGTGCTTCATCATGACTCATGCGCATGATTTTCTCCCGTTCAGCCGCTAAAAATTTTAACCCTTCTTCTTTTGCCAACTTAGTCGATTCACTGGCTGCCTTCTTTTCTAGGGTCCAAAGTTCACGGATAACCTCTGAGAAGTTTAACATTGTTCGGTTCACAGATGACCAGTAGTCTTGAGCCTCTTTCCCGGGATTTAAAGCCTCTACCGTCTTAAATATTTCGTGCAACAGGGTTTCTGATTTTAACTCCCCTTCAGTTAATGCGTAATTGACTAATAAGGATAAATGTGAATAAGTAAAAATACAAACATTTCTTATTGAGGATTGTTCATAGATCTGGCTAGAACGTGTTGGAAACTGATAAATAGGACCTACCACCATTGCATAAGGTTTTTTCCGTTTCCAACCGTCCATCGCTTGGATTTTGAAGTCTTTTTGATTTTTAGCGGTACGGCTTAATCGAAAGGCTTTAGCATCGGCAACAAAACTGTAACTTTTGGCAAACGCTTCCACATCCGCCGCATCAGATCTTTCTGGTAAAACGATGCTTTTGAGGCCCATTTGTTTATAAGCGAATGATAAAAGGCTATCGGTGTATTTTGAGTAGAGTTTTTCTTCACTTGAATCATGCTTGTAGGCTTCAGGAATGTTCCCACAAAGTCTTAGATGATCTATTAATGTAATCGGTCCTTTTATTTTAATTTCTGTAGCTAATTCTTCCTCCAATTTTCTCGTGTCTCCCCTAAAATTTCCGCTGAGGACATTTATTTTTTCAACCCAATTTTCTCTGGTTTTTATAGCTTCATCGGATATAATTGGTTGCATAATATTTATAAGGGGTTCTCCTGAATAAAAAATTATGATTTGTTCTGAGTCATTTTAAAATATCTCATAAAACAAGTTCTCTGTCAACCCTAATTTCTGAAGGGTTGTGTCGGATGAAAACCTTTAATTTCTGAGTCAGGCATCTGAAGGAGTGACAATATAGGCTATAATCTTTATGCAGCAAGGGTTACGTCCAGCCTATATTCCCCATGTTAAATAGGACTCTAAGGAATTTAGGCCATTTGAGCCTCTATCGAAAGCCCTCATCTAACCTTTACTAAAAATATTTCTTAATAAGCCCTCCAAATTTTTTATGAGGCGACAGATGGCAATTTTAGCGGTTTCCCGGTCAAAGTCCCGCATAAACTTATCCCGATAGGGGATGTACTGTGTCTCGGTCATCAGCTCATCTTTGAGGGTTTTCAGCACAAACTGTTGACCCTGACGGTCTTTGACCAAGTAGGTGATGCCAAAACCGCCGACTTTGAGCGGCTTTTCGATGGTGTAGCGATCGCCAAATATTTTCGTACCCGGTTGCCAAACCATAGAACACAACGAAAGACTGCCCCCAGTTTACCAGAATCACCCGCTTAATCATTATTGTCCGTGAATTCCTTGCAGAAATTCGGTTCTAGCCTGAATCCGGGAAGGC
>CAZOAD010000168.1:0-1759 GCA_964577705.1 uncultured Mesohalobacter sp. | reverse complement strand
ACTTTCGCCACGGCTAGGCTTGTGACCTCTTGTGCGTATCAGTCCCCATTCTTAATTGAGTTGCCAGTAACCAGTTAGAATTTTAGGCTTGAAGGCCTTTTAAAGGTTTTAGTTTCCGCAACTCTCATTTGTTAAACTTCAACATCTAAATTATGAAATTCAAATCAATTATCGGAATCGATGTAAGTAAATCTACCCTTGATGCCTATCTGAAGATCTGCCAGAGCCACGCAGTCTTTGATAATAACGAGAAAGGTTACCAGGAGCTGGTAGAATGGGTGATGGAAAACTCCGGATTAGTACTTGCTAAAGAATTGCTTTTCGGATTCGAATCCACGGGGATTTACTCTTCAGAACTTGCTTTGTTTCTTGAGAAGCACTCCCTTCCATTTTGTATCATCTCAGGACTTGAATTAAAGCGATCTTTAGGAATAAGACGAGGTAAGTCTGACAAGGCAGATTCAAAAGATATAGCTGAATATCTCTATGAAAAGCAGGAGAAGATTATCCCCACTACTCTTCCCAAAAAGGTCATCCAGGACCTCAAAAAGCTCTTTAATTACAGAGAGCGGCTTGTAAAAGACAGAGCAGCTTACATCACCCGTATCAAAGAATATGAAGCTGTTGTTTCAGGAAACAAATTAAAAGTCTATCAAAAATCCAATACCGAAGTGATCGCTTGTTTGGATAAGCAGATTGAAACCGTGGAGAAAGAAATAGATAGACTTTTACGCAAAGATGAGCTGTTATTGAACCAATACAAGCTGATTAATTCTATCAAAGGTATAGGCCCGCAGACAGCTGTTGCACTCATCGTTTTAACAGAAGGGTTTACCCTATTTGATAGCTGGAGGAAGTTTGCCAGTTATGCAGGAACAGCACCGTTTCCCAACCAGTCAGGTACATCCTATCGAGGGAGAACCAAAACCAGTACCCTAGCGAATAAGAGGATTAAAACACTGCTGACATTATGTGCAGGCACAGCCATCCAATACAGCACCGAAATGAAGACCTATTACAAGAGACGAATCAAGGAGGGAAAAAGCAAAATGAGTACCCTTAACATTGTCAGAAATAAACTTCTTGCACGAGCTTTTGCTGTTGTCAACAGAAATTCCGACTATGTAGATACTTTAAAATACGCCGCATAAAAAAATCTAAAATTCTTCTTGTTTAAACCTTAGAATACAGGCAGGGAATCCTTTGAGGTCAATATCCACTATGTCCTGATAGCCATCATTGATGTTTTTCAGGGCCTGTGTTACTGCCTTATGGGTGTTCTTCTCTGGGCGGAAGCCGTAGCTGTGATCCTCGAACGTGAGTTCGTACTTAGTCATCAGCACTTGGCTTTCCGCCTGTTGGAGCCATCTGTCCACTACTGTGGGAACTCCCAATAATCTTGTCTTTCCGTTACTCTTGGGGATTTCAACCCCCTTGATAGGTTTCGGTACATACGTGTGGTTCAGGATGGATGTGGCAATCCTATCCCTGTTGTTTTCCAGGTAGGAAAACAATTCGGTGACCTTCATGCCGTCCACCCCTGCCGAACCCTTGTTCCGAACTACCTGTCGGTAGGCTTTGTAAAGATTCTTACGGTTGAGTACTTTTTCTATCATTCATTGAGCTGTTAACCCTGTCCGCTTAAGAAAAGGCTATTCCGCAGATGCGGGACTCCTTATCGAACCTGCCTACCGGACAGGCAGGTTTGGACGTAATCCAATGTTCAGTCCTTCACTGTTCCGTGAGACCATCAGGGATA
>CAZOAD010000167.1:0-1812 GCA_964577705.1 uncultured Mesohalobacter sp. | reverse complement strand
GTATCATAAACAGTAGCTTCTGCAGCATCAAACTCACCTTCACCCTTTAAGAAATGGTTGAAGAATTTAGTTTCGTAATTCACCTGAAAGTTTTCAGACAAATTATCACCAAAATACACATTACCTACAGCTTGTCTTTCTCTTAATCTTGCCCAGTCGCCGTGGCTCCAGGGGCCAAAAACCATAGCATTAAAATTATCGCTATTTTCTTCCAAACTTTTATAAATTTCAAAGGGTCCATAAAGGTCTTCAGCATCAAATAATCCACCAACGGTGAGAACAGCAGGCTCCACATCTTTCATGTGTTGAACAAGTCCACGCTCCTGCCAGAATTCATCGTAATCGGGATGGTCTTTAAGCTGTTGCCAGAAGACATTATCTTCACCATAATATTTGTCTAAATTGGATAACGGACCAATGTCTAAAAAGAATTGATAAGCATCTTTGGTGCCGATATCTGGAATCTGATACCAGGATTCTGTCGTAGGCCCTTCTTTATCATAACCAAAAACCGCTGTAGCTACCCAATAACTTAACAGGTAAGCGCCGTTATGATGAAAATCATCAAAATAAAAATCACCGATAGGCGCTTGAGGAGAGGCCGCTTTTAAGGCCGGATGGTCAGATAACACCGACATCGCCGCGTAATGCCCGGGATAAGAAATTCCCCAGGTACCCACGTTCCCGTTGTTATTGTCTACATTTTTAATCAACCAGTCTATTGTGTCATAAGTATCTGACGCTTCATCAGCCTGCTTACGCTTTTTCTTAGGAATATAGCCTCGCATATTATCGTAAGTGCCCTCACTCATCCAGCGTCCGCGCACATCCTGGTAGACGATGATATTCCCCTGCTCCATCAGGAACTTGTTGGGTCCAATGCTACGTCTATACTTATCCTCTCCATAAGGTCTTGAGCTATAAGGTGTCCTTTGCATCAAGATGGGATACTTCTTGGTTTTGTCTTTAGGCGTGTAGATGGTCGTGTGCAATTTCACACCATCCCGCATTTCGATATTGACTTCCTGCTTGTCGTAATTGGCTTTCACATCGTATTGTGCCATAACGCTGGAAACCGCACATAGCAAAAATAACAGCAAGCCAAACTTAAAATGTTTCATAGGTTTAATTTGAGTTTGATTTAGGACTTAAAAATACGGTTTTGGTTTAAAACCCCAAGACTTTTATCTATTTGCTTCTCTTAAGTTGAATTTGTTAAGGTTGGCTTGATGCCTAGAGATACATTTCTTAAAGTTAAGAAGTAGCCTCAACCTTCAGTCTTGCAAGATGATCTACTAAAGTAGGCGTGGAATAAATACTTCTTTTTAACATTTGATCTTAATCCAGTTGATATAACACTCCAAACACAGGAAAATCTATAAAGTTTTTCAGTGGATTACTAATCCCAAATCCGTCCCTATCTTCAAAATTGAAGTCATCCGAATAATAATAAGCCAGATTTGAAAATCGCAAGGAGACCCACCATTTTGAATTTAATTTCATATTGAAACCCAGGTCAAGGTAGGCGTTGAAATAAGAAGTGTTAGAATACCGATTGGACGAAAGGAAATTTTGATCTACACCCGACTGAGCAAACAAGGCAAAAAGACCGTTAAGCGGAATATAGTATCGCAGGTAGGGGCCAAATTGATAGTTGGTAAAGGTATTTGCTATACCAGTTTGTTGAGTGTCATAAGATAAATACCCTACTCCTGCATTAAACCCAGCCAGAAGGTTTTTTATTAAGCTATAATTTATACCCAAATTTAGTTCTGCTTTAAACGCATTTTCAAAGGTAGCTTCTTGCTCTAA
>CAZOAD010000166.1:0-1818 GCA_964577705.1 uncultured Mesohalobacter sp. | reverse complement strand
CTAAAAGCGACAGACCTGGACCAGGCCTTTCAGGAATTGGAAGCTCACGATGTCGTATTTGGACCCGCTCAGGATGGCGGATTTTACCTCATGGGCATGACCCAGCTTTATAAACAGGCATTCTTGAATAAAGCCTGGAGTACCGAGACCGTCCTTGAGGATACACTTAAAGATTTAAAGGGCTTAAAATATGCCTTACTCGAAACCAAAACCGATATTGACTATGTTGAGAATGCACTGCAACATCAGGAATTGAAAGCGATTATTGAGGGGAAGATGGTGGAGTGAATTACACCTTTTCTCTCAATAAGCCCTTGTAAATTTTTCTCAGCTTTTTTGGATCAGTCCCTAGTTTATAGAGCAATAATACAATAGCTTTCATCAAAGCCTCCCAGCCTATCGAAAGCAGACTTGGTAATGAATTGGGCCTGGTCTCCCGCACCAGCAAACATCCCATCGTTTTTGGTAAAATAACTGTTGATGTTTAGCATCAAAGAACGGCGATCGAACCTATAGGCAAAAAATCCAAATTGGTTGCCTGCATCTATAGCGCCTGTAATCTGTTCATAAAAATCATTGGGCAACTGAATATCCGCATGGAGAAATAATAGGATGTCACCTTTGGCTTTGGAAGCACCAAAATTCATTTGTATGGCTCGGCCACTGCGTTCGCATTCCAAAAACTGAACCTTGTTGTAGGACTTGCAAATCTCTGGGCTGGCGTCGGTTGTTTCCGGAGAATTGGATACAATGATTTCTATGGGAAACTGCTCCGATTTAGCCTGTAAAAACGTTAATTGATTGGGCAGATTTTTCTCTTCGTTGTAATTTGGTATGATGATACTAAGCATACCTCAAAAATACGTATTACAATGAAAATTTTAGTCCTTTTAACGGCATTTATGTGCCTAAATAGCAGCATGGCACAAGAGCAAACCGACTATATCGAATGTTCTCGAGAATTGCTCTTCAATATTAAAAATGGTGAGCCTATAAAAACGCAAATCGATGTCCTATCGGCATCAAGTTTAGAGGAGTTGACCTCACAGCTAAAGACCGATGCTCAGAAAAAAGCATTTTGGATCAATGTCTATAACGCTTACGTTCAGAAGATCTTGATGGAACAGCCAGACTTATTTAAACCTGAGAACAGAAGTCAGTTTTTCAGTGAACCTCGTATAAAAATTGCAGGAGAGCTTTTATCCTTTGATGATATTGAACATGGTATCATAAGGAAATCCAGGATTAAATGGTCTTTGGGTTATCTCAAAAAATGGTTTAATCCCAAGTGGGAACGGAAACTAAGAGTAGATGAAGTAGACTGGCGTATCCACTTTGCCTTAAACTGCGGGGCCATCAGTTGTCCACCCATTGCCATTTACTCGGCAGATCAACTTGATGAAGAGCTGGACCTCATGGCAACTGCTTACCTCAAGGAGCATAGTACTTACGACGACGCTACACAAACCGTAAAGACAACGGCTTTGATGTCTTGGTTTAGAGGGGATTTTGGAGGTAAAAGCGGTGCCAAAGAGATTTTACAGTCCTACGGAATTACCCCAGAAGTCGCGGAAACCATAGAGTTTAAATCTTATGACTGGACCCTAAGCTTAGGCAATTACAAAGCACTTTAAGACTTGCATTTAATAAATAGAATTTTCTAACATAATGAAAAACAGACTTGATAAAACCGTAGCCTTTTTAAAAGAGAAGGGCTTCGAGAAGCCTGAAATTGGCATTATTCTAGGGACAGGCCTGGGCCAGCTTATCGAACACATCGACATCGAAAAAGAAATCAGTTATAATCATATTCCGCAT
>CAZOAD010000165.1:0-1833 GCA_964577705.1 uncultured Mesohalobacter sp. | reverse complement strand
CTTCCGGTCTTTCACCGGGGGGGCTGTTTTATTTTAGGTCAACTCCAAACTTCTCTATACTCATCCCGATAATTCCTTAATTCCGCAAGTCTCATTGGAAGTGCCAAAAAAGTATAAATTGGGACATACCCAGTAGAATATTCAAGGGTTAGAAAAACGGAAAACAAGTGGATTGCTTGTTGAGTAAGGCGACTTACGGTTCTGAACAGGCTTGTGCAGAATTGCCGGGCATAGTCTCCCCATGCCGAGTCCCCTCCCGGCGTGCAGTGATAATACCAGATTTTTTCTGCAAACTAGCCGATTAAGGATAGCTTCCATAAAGCCTTAAGTACCATTGCCTTGCCTTCCTGATCCAGCGGGCTGGAATAGCTATGAATTTGAAAACAAATCTCTTAATTCTAATCTTGGGAGTTAGCTTTTTAAACCGACCAGACAGTGATAGTCGACGCAGGACGTGAGAGTAGAGATTTTTGATGAGCCCTGTAAAATAGAGGAACACCGTGTTCTCAGATAATCTTGAAAAAGGAAGATGAGCCCAGCCAAAATCATTCTTAAGGACATCAAACTGGCGTTCTACGGCTCCACGATGGTAGTAGAAATTTAAACCATCTTTAATACTGCAATCAAAATCATTGGTGACCACTGCACGGTAATCGTATGCCTTTTTAGTGAACAGATCGGCTTGTCTGTCTTTCCTGCGTTTTCTTTTGACTAGAATTCGATAAGTTGGCGGTGTTTGCGAAGCTTTGTAGCGTTTGTGAAAAGGCTGATAGGTAACCTCGCCTATCCAAATTTCTTCGCCTCCCTTATCCAGCGTCTTTTCCCAATGATCAATTTGATTGAAGTAGCTTTCGATATAGTCATTTCTTCCACCGATGTAGAAATGTTTTACTTTTTGTTCAAGAAGGCTGACGACCTCAAATTGATAGGAGGCTGCATCTGCCCGGAACTTATCAACCTCAACGATTCCCTGATCTTCGAGCAGGTCGAACATCCGTTGAAGCGTGTCGGATTGGAAAGCCTTTGCATCACTGTTTCCATTCCGATTTTCTAAATAAAGTACCTTATCCTCATTAAGGAAGCAGACCCCGGGTTGATAGCCATTCGCTCTCTTGTAGGTCATCCTGCTGTCTGCCTTTTCGTTAAAAACAATGGTATTGTCGTAATCAAGGATGAGTGTTGACTGATCAAAGGCCCCCCAACTCTTCAAAAGTTGGATATTCAGCCTGGCCAGTTTGTCATTAATGTTATACTGATGGGTAACGGTCCCCCTTGGAGTTTGACAGAATAAATCTTGGGTGCTAAGCTCTTTAAGCCGGCGCAGAATCGTATCCGGGCTACTGAGTTTAAAAAAGGGACTAAAGCCAAACCTTTTTGAAAGCACGGTTTTAGCATCCTCGATACAGTCGCCACCACAGAAATAAATACTTAATAGGCTATATAAAATATCCTTCCATGAATACACAGATTGAACAGGGAGCTTTGGTAAGAACGAATCCATGGAGCGCTGGATATTCAAAGATTCAAGCTCGTGATGAACAAAGTTCAAGCCGCCAAAGCTATTGATCTGTGAAGAAAAGACTACCTTCATCATATGTGTTTTTGTCGCAACACCAATATAGGTGAAAAAACACTTCTTGCAGAGTGCTGATTATCAGCACTCTGCTTCTTGTTATGTAGATGTCCTGCGGAATTAAGGAATTATCGGGACACACTCACACTCAAACTCAAACTTGTTTTCCCTTATCTTTACAAAAAAACCGTTCATGCGTTCTACCTTATTCTTAACCTGCCTTTTCATTTCCCTTTTTGTGGTTAATAGCTTCGCCCAAT
>CAZOAD010000164.1:0-1845 GCA_964577705.1 uncultured Mesohalobacter sp. | reverse complement strand
GCAAAATCCTTTCCCCCCGGATCAGTTAAGTTGGGCCGCATGGATAATTGCCAGAATGGGGGGATGGAAACCTGAAAACAAAAAACGACCTCCAGGGCCTATTTCCATGTCTAGGGGCCTAGAAAAGTTCGACACCTTCCTCCTGGCTTTTGAAATTTTGGGGACGGATGACAATCCGTCCCAACCGTAGGTTTCCAAACTGCCGTACGTCTTTTACTCCAGTTTCCAAACTGGAGTAAGCCTTTGAAATAGCTCGTTCGTGGCAGTTTGGAAACCTACGGTTGGGACGGAACGTAAAAATAGTTATTTTAAGGCCATGAAAAAAAAGCAATAAAAGAAGGCCTAAGTAGTACGGTATATTTTCCAATGACGAGTACCAAGTTAGGAGACTTAAGGGATGGAAGTAAAACATTCGGAGATAGCCGAAGATTGTCAAGTTTTAAAGCCCTGTTAGAGGGGATGCAAAGAGAACAAAGTACGGTACTCAATAGGATAAGTAAAACGGAAGGAGAACGTAAAAGATATGAGCGTTTTATCAACAGCTCACAAGTGGATGTTGAAGAGGTCATTGCCAATTGTTGCATACATAAGCCTTGTGAATTTGAGGGTCAATCGGTACTGAATATCATAGATGAATCTAAGATACGATTCGGTTCAGCTGTGGGTCGTATTGAGGGGAATATATCTAGTGTAGGCAAGATAGGGAATGGTTGGCAATATGGTCAAAACTGTGTATCGGGATTGGTTGTCAACTCAGGGGATGGTCGCATAAGAGGACTGAGTAGCCTTCAGTTTTGGAGTCAAGAGCCCGAGCAACTAGGCTACAGAAATTGGATGAAGTTATTTGGCAGAGATGCCCGTCCGATACATTTACGTTCCTCCTACAAATGGGTAGAGGCCATAGAGCAAGCGGCTTATCGTTTACAATCGGCCCGCAGTGTAACACATGTGATGGATCGCGAAGCCGATGATATAAAAGTACTAATAGGCTTATCAAAGTGTAATTATGCTAACAAGCAACACTTTGTACTTCGCTGTAAAGATGATCGTTGGATCACAGCCCATAAGGGTAAAGAGAATGGGGTGGATGCAAAGGCATTAAGAATGAGTCAACTACTGGCCAAACAAAGCCAGTGCTTCACTTACGAGGTCCGTTTACAGGCGGATCGGCGTATTTATTTTAAAGGTATTCCACCAGCTCAAGGGTCAAAGAAAAATCGAATCCACTACAAACAAAAAAGGAGAGCTCGACGATCAGTTTTGGCTGTACATTATGTGCCCTTTAGCTATACCCAAGAACAGATCAAAGGTAGTCTAAAGGATCTTCCGGGTGAACAGAAAAAACAACTGATAGCTCAAAGTGATTTGGCAGCTCAAACGCTTTATCTGGTACAGGTCAAGGAAATAGCAGCCTATGATTTAAAAACAGCTCGACAGCTTGATGAAAAGGAATATGAGCCTATTAAATGGACTTTGTGTACAGACCGGCCAGTCGATTGTGCAGAACAAGCCATGGAGGTGGTTGGCATATATACCAAACGGTGGCTCATAGAGCAAGTTTTCCGACTATTAAAACATCAAGGCTTAAGGATAGAACAGGCACAATATAAGTCCTTAAAAGCCTTACAAACTATCTTAGCTATGGCACTCAATACAAGCACTTTAGCCATGCAATTGGTTCAGGCTAGAGACAAAGAGGAGGGCTTCCCCATTGAAGATTATTTTAATCCAACACAAATAAAAGTCTTAGAAAAATGCCACCTACAATATGAAGGTAAAACAAAGGTCCAGCAAAATCCTTTCCCCCCGGATCAGTTAAGTTGGGCCGCATGGATAATTGCCAGA
>CAZOAD010000163.1:0-1876 GCA_964577705.1 uncultured Mesohalobacter sp. | reverse complement strand
GACATCGCTATCTTTATGGCAATGCTAATCCTGTTGTTTTTGAGGATCCGAGTGGACTGTTAAGTGCAAGTAGATTGCTGGCAGGCTTGGCATTACAGGGAACTCTCGCTAATGTAGCTCAAACCACATTCACCGTAGTAGATCGCTCACTTTTTAGAGAAAATCGTGATGGTATTAAATTTACGGGTGAAGTTTTAACATCTGATGCTGCTCTCTTATCACCAAGAAACACACCTTTATCCATATTTTCTCTACCTATTAGTTTATCCTTCAATTTAGGAATATCAACTTTCAGGGCTGACTCATCTCCTTACCTTTATGATGATGGGTGGTATGAATTTAAGGATGTACCAATTATGGTCGTTCATAGTAGGCTTGTTGTAGAAGCGGCCACGCCTACACCAATCGTTCCTACAAGCATGACCTTTGGAGAGTTTGAGCTAAGTAGTTCAGAAACCTTTGGAAACAATCCAGCCCGTGTTCTAAGTGGTGGGTATCTTGCCAGTGGGGGTTCAGCTAGAATTGCTATTCCGAGCGGTGCTTTTCAACATGCCGCACTAGGCGCTGGTATACAGTTTGTCCGTTTAGGCTTAGCTACGGGTAATGCCAATGGGATTCACTATGGGAATAACATTGCGTTTGGAGTGGCTAGCGACGTTGGTTTAGCCTTCCCTATACCATTTTTTGGAGATCGCTTAAGGGTTGAACCTACACCTTCTGACTCGTAATGATAAGTATTGATACGGCGTTTTTCGCCATGAGGAGGTACAAATTCATGACTCAAGCTATTATGATAAGATTTAGATCTTCTGAGTTTGTGACTGAAAATGTATAATATAATACAAAAAACTGAGGATTCGATCGCCAAAACTCTTGGAATTTCGTGAAGTTAGTTTTTCTGTCATCCTAAACTCAGAAGAACCTAAAACTTTATTTTTACTGTGAAGAACAGTCGAACTATGGCGGCAAAGAAAGGTTGCCTAAATTCTTTAAATAAAATCAACATCTTCGTCGGGTTTTTATGCCCGTCATAGCATTCATTATGAATAATTTCATCAAATGGCGTCTTTTATTTATTTGTATTTCTTCTATATTGCTCGCTATTTACTTAGATCGAGATTATAAATTTGTTTGGATCGTACTATCGGCAGGGGCTGGAGTAGCTACGATGGAAAATATTTATAGCATCAAAAAAAATAGATCTGTGAGTCTTGTTAGTAAATTTATTGCTTTGTTTCATTTTTATCTTAGCACTCAGATCTGCTTCTTTTTTCTTGGGCTAATTCAAAATATCGAAAACTACAAACACTTCAAATACGTCTTTTACTGTCTTGCTGATGGACAAAATATATCCCTTAGCCAAATACTATTGATAACACCAAGTTTACTCAGATCTTCGTATATGCTAATAGGAAATGGAAAAAGAGTATTAGTGAAGCTAAAAAAAGATTTATATACTTATACTTCATCCCGAGAAAAAATAGAAAATGAATCAAGAATATTGCAGGAATCTCATGTTATACCTATTGCTGATTTGGGATTTTCATTGATAGTGTTGCTCAGTCCATATCTGATAGAATTAAATGAATTAACGAAAGAAGTTTGCAAATAGAAAAGATTTAAGTATGAGTCAATCTATACTGGGTGCATCTCAAATTTGCCGAAACATCCACTCCTACGAAACCCGGTATCTGGAAAATTCTCAGTTTCGGGTATCCAGTCTCTTAGAAATACCGGGTTTCTGACGATTTGCATTTTTGAGATGCACCCATCTATACTTACGACAACGTGGGCAATCGTTTGACTCGCGACGATTCTCTTGAAGGCAAAACCACTTACGTTTACGACGAAAACGACCGACTAATCAGTTCGACGA
>CAZOAD010000162.1:0-1921 GCA_964577705.1 uncultured Mesohalobacter sp. | reverse complement strand
CTACAGGAAAAATTATTGAAGAGGCCATCGAAAAATAAACCTATAATGTTAAGTAAATGCTTTTGAAAACTACAAGGCTCTTCTTATTTGCTAGCCTTCTTGTCGTATCTAGTTGTTGTCTAACCGAAGGGAGTCTGATAGAAACCTATAGCTTATCTGAAACCGATTTAAGCAAAATACCTTATCAAGAGGACGGTATGATCCCCTTTAAGCACAGCGAAGGATTCGAATTTGATGTTGAAGTGCGGCTAGAAAATAGGCTAATCAGTACACAAGAGGGATGTGAAGATTATACCGAAAACCAAGGTTTATTTGTGTTTTTAGAGAGCGATATCCCAAGGCTAAACATAGAACTATCACTGTATAAGTTTTCTAATGAAGAGGCTGCAGAGTTTAGTATATTATCGGATTTCACTTACTTTTTTAAAAACACCGGTATTGGCGATCAAACGCTAAGCATAAACGGTATTGAATTTAACAATGTAGAATCTTATTTAAGTTCAAATACCGATTATGGCATTTCAGAAATATTATACAGTTCTTCCGAAGGGGTTTTGAAAATCAATTACATCGATAGCACTTATGTCCAAATTAATCCGTAGTCTTTTACTCTTCCTTTCTTTGATTTTTCTGTCTTGTGAAGAATGTTTGAATATTGAAGAAATAGATGTTCAAACTGAAATTTTAAACTCCTGGTTAACAGACGATAGCATTTCTCAAAAAAGCCTTACTTCGTCTATTGGAATTTCAGATCAAGTTGAGCTTAGTCATGATTTTCAGGATTTTGGCGATAGCATCTGGGACGATTGTGGACAAGTGAGTAAAAGTTTTAGGAGTAGTGTAGATTATCAATTTTTTAATTTTCCTTTTCAACTTACCACAGAATTTTACAAACAAGGTGAAGAAAATGGATTTGAATTTGTTTTAGAGTACAATCAAAGGCGATTTGTCTATAATTTTACCAATCAAACCTCTTCGCCAAGTCAAAGTATAGTTGAAGTCCAATCCCTTCAATTAGAAGAGAACTTTTATCCCGAGGCACTTCAAGTTACAATTTCCGATTCTTCTAATCCCAGCGATATTAAAACCTTGTATCTTGTCAAGGATATGGGTATTGTTCAAATGGTATTACAGAATGGAGTGGTGTTGAATTTAAACTGAATGTTGGGTCTTTAATGCTATTTGAATTCTATTTGAGTCGAAGAACGATAAGCTGTCTTTAGTTTGTTTTCAGTTGAAGATTATTTATTTCTTAAGTATTTTGAATTTTAATTAAACCTACTAAATTCCATACCTTTGTAGCTGTGAAAAATTCAGAGAAAAAAGACATACGAGCGCTTACCAAAGAACAATTAAGGGATTTTTTTGTTAGCGAAGGCGAGAAAGCTTTTCGAGGCAATCAGGTCTACGAATGGTTGTGGCAAAAGTCTGCCCATACTTTTGAAGATATGACAAATCTTTCGAAAGAATTAAGACAGAAGCTCGATGATAATTTTGCGATAAACCACATCAACATAGACAAACAGCAGCGTAGTAAGGATGGTACTATTAAGAATGCTGTAAAATTACACGACGATTTTGTTGTGGAAAGCGTTATGATTCCCGTACAAAGCCGAACCACAGCTTGTGTATCCTCTCAGGTGGGTTGTAGTTTGGATTGTAAATTTTGTGCAACAGCAAAGCTAAAACGCCTAAGAAATCTGAATCCTGACGAAATTTACGACCAAGTTGTCGCTATAGATAAGCAAAGTCGGATTTATAACAACAGACCACTAAGCAACATCGTCTTTATGGGCATGGGCGAGCCTTTGATGAACTATAACAATGTTCTAAAATCTATTGAAAAAATTACATCACCGGAAGGTTTACACATGTCGCCAAGACGTATTACGGTTTCGACTTCGGGTGTCCCTAAAATGAT
>CAZOAD010000161.1:0-2016 GCA_964577705.1 uncultured Mesohalobacter sp. | reverse complement strand
AGAGTATGTTTGGAGCACTAATTAGGCAGTCACCTCATTCTAGATAAAATAATTTGGCTGTTTGCTAATAAAATCCAGGCAGCAGAACTTTCTACTGTTTTTTCGTAATCCTTGGACAAACGCCGGAATGAATTTAGCCAACCAAACGTTCTTTCTGCTACCCAACGGATTTTCACGGGGACAAACCCTTTTTCACTTGGCGGCCTCGATGATATTTCTACTTCTGCCTCTATAAAGTCTTTTATGAATTGCTGAAAACTTCCTTTATACGAGCCATCAGCAAAGACCTTTTCTACTCTGTGCAATTGCATCTTTATTTTGCCAAACACCTTTATTCCAACTTTGCCGTCATGAACATTCGCTGCTGTAATAACTACTCCAAGCATCAAGCCTATTGTGTCTGTAATGATATGGCGTTTTCGCCCTTTTATTTTTTTGCCCCCATCAACACCTACATCTGAACCTATAAATGAACTTGTCTTAACACTCTGGCTATCAGTACATACTGCAGAAGGCAAAGGTTCTTTATCTTCACTGTAGCGTTCTATTTCATTCAACTGCTGATTCATTTTCTCAAACCGGCCATCTTTTTTCCATTTTCTGAAATGATGGTATACAGCAGACCAAGGAGGATATTTACTTTCCAGGTTCCGCCATTGTGACCCAGTTCTTAAAAGCCATAAGATCGCATTCATTACTTCCCTTAAACTGTGATCACATATTTCTTGCTCAGGGAATAAATGTTCTATAACTTCCCATTGGAAGTCGGTCAATTCTTCGAATTGTTTAACCATTGCTTGAGGTTTGTGGTGAATTCTCAAGTTATGGACTGACTTCCAATTTTTCCTTTTTTAACCTCCAAACATACTCTTAGGGGAAAAGTTCATGGAGCAATATATAAATGGCAAGCTGAACAAGCAAAATTGTGGCAGCATTCTTCATATTCTAAATGGGCTCGAAGGTTTAGTAATTCACCTTACGATGCTGCATATGATTTTTTAAACTTCCCATTGCTAAGCACTAAACCATGGTAGATTCAATGTATTCACGCTCCATAATTTTGCTACTTTTGGCAAGCGTTTATGGATGTGCAGTTGCAAATAAAAGCGTATCCAAAAACGAAACCTCTGTAAAATCAGAATTGGCCTACATAAATCTTATCGAAAAAGAGAAATGGCCCGTGCATGTGATAAATCAGAGGATTTACAGAAAACCGTATATCGAGACAAACACATTTTGTGAAGAACCTATGTATGGATATACACAAAATCTTCCTATTGACTCTTTTACTCGCTTTGACTTTTTGACAGGAGTTGAAAAAATGGGGATTTTAGGTGAAGTCAGGAAGGATGTAATTAGTCAATTTAAATCCTCCTATGAATGTTATTATATTGGAAGTATTGCGCCTGGCTCAATGTTGATTTTGTTTTGTAATAAGCTTAACGGTGATGTATTTCAGAAAGTATATCTATTTACCATTAATGATGATAAAGAGGTGGTCTCAATAGCCTATGTAGCACACCTTCTTGATTTTTCTGAACATATATCGAAAGCCGTTACTAAAATTACAGACAGTAATCGCTTTGAATACATAGAGGAAGAAGTGTTATCAGATGTTACCATAATCGGTGGTCAGGAAGAAGAGAATATTCCTGTTATTTTTGAAATTGACAAAAATGGATGGATCCAAATAGTCAAATAGATGTAAGCCGCGAGCAACAGCGTACTTCTATTACTGATTTATTACTCGGCTTTGTCTGAAAAGGCGAAATACAAACGAACGCCGCTATGTCAAAATAGGATTATTTGGCACTACAAGGAGAATATATCAGCAAAGATTGGAAAAGGGGCCCTAATCTTTGCTCCCTTGGCAATAATCGCATCTTTTTCAGCGATACCAATGGAAATGGCTTTGTGTCTATGTCGGAGGTGAGCCAGGAAGCGCATTACTATCCTTTCGGGATGACAATGCAAGGCAGCTGGCTGAGCACTTCCATGCCTAAAAATAAGTATCGG
>CAZOAD010000160.1:0-2030 GCA_964577705.1 uncultured Mesohalobacter sp. | reverse complement strand
GGTGTAGATTCAATAGTTGGATTTTGTTCCATAGCTTTTACTAGAATTGGTCTTAGAGTGTCTACAGATTCAGTAAGCGGAAATTTTAGACTTAAATCTATCCTTCTTATAGGGTTCATTGTTCGGTTATCGACATCACTATTTGCTACGTTTCCATTAGGCATTGTGATGATTCTGCCGTCAAAGGTTTCTATTCGCGTGTATAAAATATCAATCTTGATGACATGCCCTAAATTGGTACTGACTTGAATCAAATCTCCCACCTTAAAAGGCTTAAATACCAATATCAATACCCCACCTACGAAATTTGCTAAACTTCCCTGCAGGGCTAAGCCAACTGCAATACCTGCTGCCCCAAAAATAGCCAAAAAGGATGTAGCCTTGACCCCAAGAATTGAGCCTACTAAAGTGAATAATAGTCCATAAAGGACAAAAACTGATAAACTTTCTACAAAGGTCTTCAGTGATAATTCAACCCTGGATTTTCTTAAGGTAACTTTCAACAGTCTCATCAAAAGCCTGATGATTACAATACCGATAATGATGCTTATCAATGCATAAAATAATTTTGGTCCTATATATTTCAACAGGTCCAATAGGTACTCTTTGATGGTTTCAAAAAATGCAGTGTCCACTTCAATTGTTTATAAGTTCATTTACAATTTAAGGATTAGATCGCATACTACGATCAAATTCGAGAGAGAATTCAAGTGTTAAAATATTGACTTACAATTCTTAATCTTGACAGATGTGAGGTTGTGTTTAATTAAATTTAAAATAAAAAATGAATACATTGACGATCAAATCTATAGAAAAGATAACCCCAGATGTGCTTCAGATTCGAACCAGTAAGCCTTCTGGTTTGGACTTTAAACCGGGACAAGCCACTGAGCTTTTCATCAATAAAGAAAAATGGAAAAAAGAAGGACGCCCTTTTACCTTTACAAGTTTACCCGAGGATGAGCATCTGGAATTTGTCATCAAAACCTATCCAGATCATAACGGAGTTACTGAAAAGTTACTCGATTTGAAAGAAGGAGATGAATTTTTACAAACCGATATTTTTGGAAATATTTATTTTAGAGAACCAGGTACCTTTATTGCTGGTGGTGCAGGATTAACCCCATTGATTGCTATTTTGAGAAACCGACATAAACACGGCAATGCTAATGAGAATAATAAATTGATCTTTGCGAATAAGACGGCTAAAGATATTATACTTAAAGATGAGTTAGAAAACATGTTAGGTTCTAACTTCATAAACATACTTTCTGATGAAAAAACAGATCCTTACGCCCATGGTCATATTGATCAAACTTTTCTCAAAAAACACATCCTTAACTTACAGCAAAAATTTTATGTCTGCGGTCCAGAACCGATGATAGAAAGCGTAGTCAATGATTTGAAACAATTGGGCGTTAGCGATGAGCATATCATTGTAGAAGAATAATAGTTCTCATTTCTAATATATAAAAGCCTCACACTGATGAGGCTTTTTGCTTTCAAAGCATTTAAATTAAAACTGTTTTATGTATTTTTAAAAGATTTTTTAAATATGTCTGAGTTTTTAGCTTTTTTTGAAGAAATGCCCATCTGGATGAAGTTGGCCTGGGTGGTTGGTGTATTAACAGTGTTTTGGATTTTAGAAGGGTATTATTCCTTAACCTTTCTGAAATACAAAAAGGCCAGACATGCTGGAGTAAATTTTATCTTTCTTTTATTTACTATGCTGATTAATGTAGGATTTGGAGCTCTTACACTTGGGGTATTTTACTGGATCGAAGCCACTCAGTTTGGACTATTAAATTATATTGAATTGCCTGTAGCTGTAGAATTATTACTAGCCTTGCTGGTGTTGGATTTTATCGCTCAGTATGGCGTGCATTTCTTATTGCACAAAGTCAAGTGGATGTGGCGACTGCACATCATTCATCATAGCGATACCAAAGCAGATGTTACCACGGGTACAAGACACCATCCTTTAGATTTTACAGTTAGAGAGACGTTTGCCTTAATAGCTGTTTTAATCA
>CAZOAD010000159.1:0-2085 GCA_964577705.1 uncultured Mesohalobacter sp. | reverse complement strand
GGTAATTCAATGCCAAGGTCTGCTTGCCAGCGGTAATTATTGCTTTCTTCCAGTGAAGGCTGATAGTAAAATTCGTGCGTTAAAATGAGCTTCTTTTTAAATAAATGGTAGTTGCCATTGACCCAGATGGTAGCCCGCATGGTATTGATTTTATCTTCACCGTTGTAGTCTGTAATATTAAAAGTCGTTTCACCAAATCGGGTTTGCTCATATTCACTGGAAACGGAAGCTTTCAGCCAATTTTTTTCTTTTTCAAATAGTTGATAGGTAACCCCGCCGCCCAGTAGAGAGCGTAACTCAATGGAGCGCCTAAAGTTAGTGCTAAAAAAACCCAAAACTAAAGGGTAAAATTTTCGTTCAGGATTTAAGTATAAAAAGTTCAAACTCAAGATGTCTTCATCTGCCTTTTCTTTACCGAACTCCTGATAAACATAGGAGTTTTTAGTTTTGAACACCCATTTTTTTAAAGGCCTGAAACTAAAATCAGACTTTGCTCTAAAGATGAAGGTTTCGACATTTCCACCTTGATAGAATCCAGTAAGGGATAGGTTGGCCTTTAAACTTATCGTATCGCTTTCGTTCATTTGTGCAGAAACGAGGAAAGGGCAAAGAATAAGGTAAAATAAAAATTTAGCCATACTAATTCATTTAATAAATACTTAAACAAACTACCAAAAATACTCATTTACAATGTACTAGATCAAATGAAAGGCAGAATTTGGAAATTATCTTTGTTGTAATCCACTACTATTCATTCGTTCTTTATTAAATCCTTTATAATGAAAATCGACTTGACTTAAGATTGTTTTACATTTAGACCAAAATTTTAAACTATGAAAACACCATTATTGTATGTCGCTCTAAGCTTTATGGCTGTAACCGGATGTAAACAAGCCGATTCCAGCAAAGAAGAAGCTAAAAACGAGGACCTTGCTGTAACTGCAACCAAGGTAACTCCAGCATTTGAAATCACTCCGATTTCTCATGCCACTTCAGTGTTTACTATAGACTCCACTGTCTTTTATACAGACCCAGTTGGTGGAGCCGAAGTTTTTGAAGGTCAGCCTAGCCCAGACATGATCCTGGTGACTGATATTCACGGGGACCACTTCAATCTGGAAACTCTGGAAGCGGTGACGACACCACAAACTCAAATCGTAGTGCCACAAGCGGTAGCCGATAAAATTGAAGGTGCTCTTACCAGCCAGCTAGTGATTCTCAATAATGAAGAAACCAAAACCTTAAGCGGCTTTAACATAGAAGGAATCGCCATGTATAACCAAGGTGATGAAGACAAGGTCTACCATACCAAAGGCAGAGGCAACGGCTATGTGATAGAAAAAGGAGAGCTGAGAGTCTATTTCTCTGGCGATACCGAAGCTGTCCCAGAGATGAGGGCTTTAAAAAACATCGACAAAGCTTTTGTTTGTATGAATTTACCTTACACCATGGATGTAGAAGCTGCTGCAGATGGCGTGCTGGCGTTTGAGCCAAGTGAAGTTTATCCTTACCACTACCGTGGACAAGGCGGTCTTTCTGATGTGGAGAAATTCAAAGCTTTGGTAAACGCAGGAAATTCTGAGATCAAGGTGAAGCAGTTGAATTGGTACCCGACTGCCAACTAAACTTTATTACCATCAATCTTTATCTCCAGGCTTTGATACAAATCAAAGCCTGGAAAGTTTTAACCCGAATTTATCAGTCGTGTTGAAGAATAAAATTCACTTTTGCAGAAAATTTGGGTTTGAAATCAAATCAATTAAAGTGGGTTTTTCTTATTGCCTTGGCCTTTTTGTGGGGAAGTTCTTTTATCCTTATCAAAAAAGGGCTGGAAGGCTTTTCTCCACTTCAACTAACCGCTTTAAGAGTCCTGATTTGCGGAATTTTTCTTGGCCTTATTGGCTTTAAAAAGATTAAGCAAATTCAAAAATGGCAGTGGAAATGGATCGCCATTTCTGGCTTTATTGGGACCATGCTGCCTACCTTACTGTTTTCTATCGCCGAGACCGAAATCGATAGTGCTATCGCTTCCATATTGAATTCAACCGTACCCTTGCTGGCATTGATTACGGGGGTTTTATTTTT
>CAZOAD010000158.1:0-2112 GCA_964577705.1 uncultured Mesohalobacter sp. | reverse complement strand
AAAGAGATTCCCAGGTTGGCATGCCTTTAGTTTTGGTTCAAATGTAAGGAATTCTTGTTTTTTTAGAGTTATAGTGTCACTAGCAAATTTTAGGTGTTAGCTATATGAAGGTTTTTAGTTTTTGTGAATACAAGATTGACAAATTCATTTCCAAGGTCAAATGTTAAAAACTGCTTTTTTAGTTATATAACTGTTTTTTTAGTTTACATTCGTTTCCATAATTAAATTATCTATGAAAGCATCAGAGAAATTAACTGCCAAAGAGGAAGAAGTCATGGGCGTTCTTTGGAAGCTTAAAAAGGCTTTTGTTAAAGAGATTCAACAGGAACTTGAAGGGAAGCAGCATTACAACACCGTGTCGACCATGGTGAGGTTGCTTGAAGATAAAGGCTATGTGGCTCATCAAGCCTTTGGAAAAAGCCATCAATACTTCCCTGTGATCGATAAAAGCACCTACAGTGAAAAGGTCATGGAACAGACGTCTTCACGTTTTTTTGATGGATCCTACAAAAACATGGTGTCTTTTTTTGCCCAGCAGGATAAGATTTCAGAGAAAGATTTAGAAGAGATTTTAGAACTCATTAAAAACAAAAGCTAATGGATTTATTTATCTACTTGGCTAAGGCCTCTCTTATTCTAACGCTCTTTTGGGTCATTTATAAGCTGTTTTTGGAAGTCGAAACCTACCACAGATTCAAGCGTATATATCTACTAGCAGGTTATGTGTTAAGTCTAATGTTGCCGCTTTTCACCTATACTCAAATTGAAGAAATCACGCTAACCTCATCAGGTTTTCTTCTAAGTTCTTCTGAATTTGTCCCCGTCGACATTTCAAAATCACCGCTGGAGTTGTTTTGGGGTTTTGTAACTGAACATTCTGTTCTCGAGCTCACGTATTTGGCAATTTCATTGGTATTTGTCGTTCATCTTGGCTTGAAGTTCTTTAAACTTCTTCGGTTTTTAAAACGTTCGCGAGTGCTTAAGACCAACGGAAGCCTTCTTATTGAAAAAGCCATTCCCGAAGGCGCCTTTTCTTTTTTGAATTATATCGTTTATAATCCTGACCTTTATACTGAAGACGAACTGAACATCATTTTGGCACACGAGCAAGCTCATGTGCACAAGAGACATAGCCTCGATATTCTCTTTGCTCATGTATATAAATGCTTCTTCTGGTTTAATCCTTTTGCCTGGTTGTATGAAAAAAGCCTAGTCCTTAACCTGGAATATGAAGCTGATGCTAAGGTTGTGGACAACACGGCTAAGCGGGATTATCAAATGACCTTGTACAGTATCACTCAACAAAAGTATAAACATCAATTGCAACATTCCTTTTACCAATCGCCTATTAAAAAACGAATCGCCATGCTCAACCAAAATAAAACACAATCGATCTGGAAACTTTTTATAGTGTCTCCCTTACTGGTTATTTTCTTTTTGCTTTTTCAAATTGAAACCAAAGCCCAGATTAAAGAAGCAGAGCCCACTTTAGAAACTAAAATCACAAAAGTTGAAATTACTTACGATGAAAACACAACCAGAGAAGAACTCAACTCTGACCGGGAATTTCTAAAGGAGGAGTTCAATATTGATGTAAGTTATTCTATGTTAAAATTCACTTCAGACCGTAAGTTGAAATCCATCACCCTTGACGTCGACTGTAACGACGGCTTTAAAGGCTCAGTGACCTCACCAAATGTGGAAAAGTTGCCGGTGTATTTTTACAGAGACTATTCTGAAGGGGTGAAAAATCCTTTTGGAGTAGGGACTAAAAGAGATGATGAGCAGACGGCATTGGCAGAGCCTGAGGATTTTAAAGATGTTGAAACCTTTATCATCAATGAACAGAAATTTGACAAGTCTGAATTGCTTAACAAGTACATTCCTGTGAAGCAATATACCCATATGGAAGATCAAAACACCTTATATATTACCACGCGCTCAGAATTTTCCAAACTCTACTATGACGGAATGTTTGAGGCCAAAGATGAGCTTAATGCGATATTTGAACAAGGGGAAAAACCAGAAGGTGTAGTTTACTATAAAGTTGAAGAAGATAATGTCATTATAATGACTTTTAATAATTTCAAAATTTATGAAAGTGCAGAAAAT
>CAZOAD010000157.1:0-2136 GCA_964577705.1 uncultured Mesohalobacter sp. | reverse complement strand
ACTTCAGAGCCTCCTTCTTTTGAAAATACCATTGAAGCTCTAGAGTTTTCTGGGAATCAATTAGGAAGAATTGCCAGCATTTTTTTCAATTTAAATTCAGCTGAAACAACACCTGAAATTCAAAAGTTAGCTCAAGAGATATCGCCTCTATTGAGCGAATTTAATAATGATTTACTTCTCAATAAAGACTTATTTCAAAGAATCGAACAAGTTCATAAGACAAAATCAGATCAAGATTTTACCGAAGAACAAACAATGTTATTGGAAAAGGTTTATAAAAATTTCACTAGAAATGGAGCCAATCTTAATGAAGGAGAGCAAAATCGACTGAGAGAAATAGACAAGACTTTATCTTTGACTTCATTAAAATTTGGTGAAAATGTATTAGCTGAAACAAATAATTTTGAATTACATATAACAGATGAAAATGAACTTGAAGGTGTACCTGAATCAGTAATAGAATCTGCTAAAGCATTGGCAATAGAAAAAGATAAAGAAGGTTATCTGTTGACTTTAGACTTCCCAACTTATATCCCACTAATGAAGTACGGCAAAAACCGGGAACTAAGAAAACAAATGTTTCTAGGTTTTGGTTCCAAAGCCTTTAAAGACAATGCTTATAATAATGAAGAGAATGTTTTACAAATAGTAAAATTAAGATTGGAAAGAGCTCAACTCTTAGGGTTTAAATCCCATGCTGATTTTGTACTTCAGGAACGAATGGCAAAAAGCGTTGATAAAGTAAGCTCTTTTTTAGATGATATTTTAGAAAAAGCTTTACCAGCAGCAGAGCGAGAAATTGAGATATTAAAAGCATTTGCACTTGAGAGTGATGAAATAAATGACTTTCAGAAATGGGATAAAGCCTATTATACAGAAAAGCTTAAGCAAAAGACTTTTGACCTGGATGAAGAGACTTTAAAGCCTTATTTTGAGTTAAATCAGGTGATCAAAGGCATGTTCGAAATCACATCAAAATTATTCCATCTGAGCTTTAAGAAAGAAACTAACATTGATGTTTATCATAAAGATGTGGTTACGTATAAGGTTTATGAAGGAAATAAGTATTTAGCAACATTATATGCCGACTTTCACCCAAGAGCTGGAAAAAGGGATGGTGCTTGGATGACTACTTATAAAGACCAATTAAATCAAGATGGTGTTGAGGAAAGGCCACAGGTATCTATAGTATGTAATTTTACTAAACCTACGAAAGCCAAGCCGTCGCTACTAACATTTAATGAAGTCACTACTCTATTTCATGAATTTGGTCATGCGCTTCATGCTATGAATGCAAAAACAAAATATCCTTCGCTATCAGGAGCTTCAGTCTATTGGGATTTCGTAGAGCTCCCAAGTCAACTCATGGAAAATTGGTGTTATGAAAAGGAAGCTTTAGAGCTTTTTGCAAAACACTATAAAACCAATGAAATCTTACCAATTGAATATATTGAAAAAATAAAAGCATCATCAAATTTCATGGAAGGTTTACAAACAACAAGGCAAGTGAGCTTTGGAAAATTGGACATGGCTTGGCATGCCATAGAAACTACAGATGGCATTGATAGTGTAAAAACTTATGAAGACAGAGCCTTTCAATCAACTAAGCTTCTACCTGGAGTCGAAAATAATTGTATGAGTACAGCTTTTGGACATATCTTCCAGGGGGGATATAGTTCTGGATACTATTCCTATAAATGGGCGGAGGTTTTAGATGCTGATACATTTGAATTCTTTAAAGAAGAAGGAATTTTTGATGATAAGGTAGCCAAAAAATATAAAGAAAACATACTTCAAAAAGGAGGGACAATAGAGCCAATGAAACTTTATAAAAAGTTCAGAGGAAAAGAACCTGATCCTAAAGCATTACTGAAACGAGCAGGATTACTAGGTTAGTCCATTTAGCATGAATGCTTTTCAACACACTTAATTTTAGGTTTAAGTGTGTTTTTTTATGCCTAACATGAGTCTCCTTGAAAGCATAAAATTCTTAATAAACTAAAGGGTATTGCAGTAACTCCTTAAAAATAAAAACCCTTTCATTGTTATAATGGAAGGTTTACTATTAAGGAAGGTATCGGCCTATGCAATGACTGCCTGTGAGTACAAGTGTAACGCAGTACAAACAGCTTCGGG
>CAZOAD010000156.1:0-2142 GCA_964577705.1 uncultured Mesohalobacter sp. | reverse complement strand
CCTTTGGAGTTCTCAATAAATTGTTCGTTTATAGGAGAGCCTTGACCTAAAGAGCTAAAATAAACAGGCGCAACATTTGGAGAAATGCTCCACCTGCTTTGATCAACTTTTTCTTTTTCATTTGTTTTGTCCTCTTGTGCAGCTATGGCTTCTTCGATAGACTGCTTTTTTAGCTCCTCTTTAAGTAAGGTCTCATCTTTTTTTATAATCTCATCTTCCACTTTAGATTTGGTTGCATTCGTTGGCGCTGTTTCAGTGTTGTTTTGATTTTCTGCAACAGCATTCTTCTTATTGTCCAAAGATTCCTTGAGGTCTTCATTTAAATCCTTTTTGTTTAGGGCTTTATTTTCAGACTTACGGTTTTCCTTGTTGGGTTTTAAAGGATTATCTGCCACAACAGCTTTAGTAACAGCCTCTTTGGAACTCTTATTAGTTGGAGTTGACCTTGTATGACTTGCTACCTTGTTATTGCTCTTAACATTGGTTTGTGCGGACGCACTAGGCGTTTGGGTTTTGTTTTCAGAAGCTTCTAAACCTGTCTCATTATCTGTATCAGCTACAGAATTATTTACAGAGTTTCTGTTGTTGGGGCTCGTAATCTCTTTGTTGATCATAGAAGAACTGTCTACGGTTTTGGTATTTACCAGCGGATAGTCTTCTGGCTGTGTCTTATCCGGTCTAAGCAATGAAATACCTACGGTTATCAACAACAAAATAGCTGCCGCAACGCCACCCAATTGCCACCATATTACGACAGGTCGGCGCTTTTTCTTACGTTTCGGTAAATCACTTTCAATACGACTCCACAACTTTTCATCCGGTGAAACCTCGAAATCTTTAAATTTCTCTTGAAAGAGTCTATCTATATGCTTCTTGTCTTTCATTTACTCTATATCGATCGCGAATTCGATTTTTCTTTATAGTCTTCAATTTTTGTTTTCAAAATCTTTCTCGCTCTTGCGAGATTAGATTTTGATGTTCCTACAGAAATACCAATTAATTCACTGATTTCATTATGTGAATAACCGTCTAAGGCATAGAGGTTAAATACCAACCTGTAACGGTCTGGTAACTCCTGTATGATTTTTAATAAAAAATCTAGGCTCAAATCCTGGTCATCTATTTCAATGTTGGAATCTTCAATAGCTTCTTCATTGACAATGTCATAGACACCGACGTGTTGTCGGTACTTTTGAAGCGCTGTATTTATAGCAATACGTTTTAGCCAGCCTTCAAAAGATCCTTTGTGGTTGAATTGGCCTATTTTATCAAAAATGGTTAAGAACGTTTCGTGCAGGTTATCTTCTGCTTCAACATAATTACGACTGTACTTCAGGCAAAGAGAGAATAATTTACTGGCGTACTGCTTGTATAATTGACTCTGTGCTTGAGCATCCTGTTCAATACATTTTTCTATGAGTTGTTTTAAACTCACATGATTTAGAGATTAATTAGTCACATTTGGAATTTCAGAGTTTGTTAAACCCATTCCAACAGGAACTTCTATAAGGTGATACTGGTCTACACCTTCCTCATCTTCACCTTGATAGAACTTAAATAAGTACGTGTCGTATGATGATACCGTAAAATTAAAACTTACCGTTACCAACTCATCTTCATCCTCGCACGTCATATTGGTAGAAACAATGTCTACTACGGCAATAGTTCGTTCATTCTCGTTTATTTCATATATAAAATCATAAAACGAATGACATGTATTTAGCTTATCGTAAGTAACACTTATCTCGTAGGTTTGACCAAAAACGAAACTTTCAGGAATATCAACGCTTTCGATTGGCATAATTTCAAAATAAAAATCGTCCAAATCACTGTCTACGCTACAAGAAAAGAACATTAGGGGCAATAATGCCAATAACACTATTTTTTTCATATTATTTAATCAATCTCATTTCATAGATGCATGAATTGCATAAAGGTTGCGTCTAAATAAAAAAAATCCTGAATTCTCAGGATTTTTAGTTTAAGCTTCATTGATTATCGCTCTAACTTTTTCTTCGAGTTCGTCCATTAAGTCTGGATTGTCTATTAGCAGACTTTTAACAGCGTCTCGTCCTTGTCCCAATTTTGTATCACCATAGCTAAACCATGAGCCGCTTTTCTTAACGATATCATGATCTACCG
>CAZOAD010000155.1:0-2145 GCA_964577705.1 uncultured Mesohalobacter sp. | reverse complement strand
GCCCAATCTTGAACGAAAGAATGTGGCTTTCGAGAATCCTTATTGGGAATTGTCTCAATAGGCTGGGGCAAAATTTCCATAATTAGAATTGCTGCATGATTGAATAACGACTTGACATCTATGCAATAAATAGAGTACAATGAGCATGTTATTTTTATATCGGTGCTTATTTTTAAGCTTTTTGTAGAAACTGGGTACATAAAAAATTTGTAGTTGATATGCTATAAAGTTTTTATTTTTTTCAATTAAATATCTTTATTTAATGGAGGTTAAGTTGCGCATAAAAAATGAATTCAAAAAAACCGGATATTTCTGGCTTCCCTCCGCCCCAGAAAGAAAGATACCTGGGACGCTTGTTATCACAGATGGTGGGAGAATTGAGCTTGAAGTGGTTGGGCTATTCGATGAAAGCATCGGAGGATTAGACAGAGCCATAAATAACAAGAACGAATTAAAAAGAAAGGATGAATTAAAAAGAATAGTTGGCAATATCGAAAAACATGGCTTTGTTACCTTGGATGACTGTTTTTACACAAATCAAACTTTTTCCTTTGGTGGTGTTTCCAAATCCTCTATTTATGTTAATAAGGTGTTTATAGGCGCTGCTTATGATGAAAATGAAGTCGCCTTGTTTAATAGTTTTAAATTTTCAGTAGAGGGTATTGATGAATGGGTTGGGTTAAGTGGTATAAAAATTGACTATAATGAAGAGCAGACAATTTCGATAACATGCACGCCCCCAAAAGAAATATCGCTGAATCTCGATGGTGGTATGAAGCTACTTATCAAGTGTTCTAGTACATTGGTAAGGACTCTGAATCCGAAAGAAGTAAAAATTGTAGAAAAGACCTATTTTAAGCTTATATCTGAACAGGAGCTTCCCCTAGACAACTTTATTTCAGTGGCTTATAAAATCACAACGCTCCTATGTTTTGCTATCGATAAAACTGTCTCCATAGAAAAGGTTTCAGTCACTTCTAAGTCAGTCTGTCAAGACATTAGTGGTGAGAAAACAGTGCCAGTTTCTATATTGCTTTACTATGCAAGCTTGCCCCATACAAAAAATGATCCCAAAATTGATTGCTATGGAATGTTATTCAGATTTGAACAGGTAAAAGAAGATGCTGAGCGCATAGTTAACAACTGGCTTGATGCTTACGATAAAATTGGCCCAGCACTGAATCTGTATTTCTATACGAAGATGGGTATGCAAAAAAACTTGGAAGGTAGGTTTTTGTCACTTGCTCAGGCGCTTGAAACCTACCATCGCAGAACTTCGGATGAAACATTAAGGGATAAAGCAAAATTCAAAAAATTGGTAAATGACATAATTGAAAAATGCCCAAGCGAGGAAGAAAAATGGCTACGGGGGAGGTTAGAGCATGGTAATGAATTAAGTCTCAGCAGTCGGATAAAAAGGATGATTGACCCGTTCAAGAAAACCCTTGGAAATAATAAAAACCGGAAGAAGCTAACAAGAAAAATCGTAGACACTAGAAACTACCTAACACATTACGATCAATCTTTGGAGCCCAAAATCGCCACTGGTGAGGATTTACTGTGGCTCTGCTTTAAAATGGAAGCAATTTTTCAACTTCATTTGCTTCAGGTTTTGGGTTTTACGCAATCAAAAGTTGAGTCCATTTCTGAAAATAGTGTTGCGCTCCGACGAAAGCTTAAACATAGAAGTGGCGATAACAGCTAGTACTCTGTACAACTACCGAAGCTTAAATTCTTTTATGTATATTACATCTCTTATTTAGCCTCGCTGCTGTTGATATTTATTGAAGTTTTCCGCCGGCTCAAAAATCACTTTGTAGACTTCATCGTAATCTACCGGTGGGTAGCCATGCTCCGCCAGCAGCAGAATCAGACTAACCTTAAGTTCAGCCTTGATATCCTCCCCTGATTCTAGTTAATGCATTGAGCCAGGGTAAACACATTAAAATTTGGAACCCCTCAGATTCTCCATAAGCTGGCTATTGCCGCCACTTATGGAGAATTATCGGACTGGACTACTGGATGGTTTGCGATCGCTGTCCCCAGAGAACAGTTAAAACTATCTGAGAAACTCAAGCGGGTAAAATTTATAATCGTTCAATGCGCTCCAAACTAATCAGACCACTGCTATCAGTAATGATCACT
>CAZOAD010000154.1:0-2184 GCA_964577705.1 uncultured Mesohalobacter sp. | reverse complement strand
AAACCACATAATACCCTTTATGAGCCTCCCAGGAAAAGGCTATACCCACTAATTCTGCATCCAGGGTTTTAAGGCTTGTGGTTTCAGTATCAAAACATACCGATGTCTGCTTCATCAGTTTGTCCATAAATAATTTGACCGACATATGGCCTTTCACATACTGGTAATGGTGGTCTGTATTTTTTAAAGTTTTGTAACCATCAAAGTCTGAAGGATCCACATTAGACGCATCCGTATCGTTTCCGAACAATGAAAACTGACCTGCTCCTGCGGTTTTTGAAGAACTTTGGCCAGAGCTATCTTCAGCGGCAGCTTCGCCTTTGTTGTACATTTTGACAAACTGCTCGGTCAAACGTCGAAATTCTAAATCTTTAAAAATCTCAAGCACCTTCTCCACATTAGGAGGAGAGACTTCGTATTTATCTTCGTCAAACTGGACATCACAGTCCGTAAAAATAGTAGCTAGTTTTTTGGATAATCGACCGAGCTCTGCATTCTCTTCCACCTTCTCTTTCATCTTGCCTTTCAGTTGATCGGTATTATCTAGCAGCGCTTCCATGGAGCCAAATTGCTCCAGGAATTTCTTGGCGGTCTTTTCACCAACCCCAGGTAAGCCTGGAATATTATCGGCAGAATCACCCATCATCCCGAGAAAGTCGATGACCTGTTCCGGACGTTCCACACCAAATTTCTTTTGGACTTCAGGGATGCCCCATTTTTCAACTCCATTGCCCATACGGGCCGGGCGTTGCATGAAAATATTTTCACTCACCAACTGAGCAAAATCTTTATCTGGAGTCACCATATGGACTTCATAATCTTGTTTTTCGGCCTGTTTGGCCAAAGTTCCTATAATATCATCGGCCTCCATTCCTGAAATTTCGATCACAGGAATTTCCATGGCGTGGAGAATATCTTGTATAATAGGGATAGATTCTTTGATCACCTTTGGGGTCTCGTCCCGGTTGGCTTTATAGTCTTCGTACATCTCCTGGCGTTCCTTGCTGCCGTCTTTGTCAAAACAAACCGCCAGATGGTCTGGATTTTCCCGCTTGATGACATCAAACAATGAATTCATAAAGCCCATAATCGCCGAGGTGTCTTGTCCTTTGGAGTTGATTCTTGGGTTTTTGATGAGCGCATAGTAGCCGCGGAAAATCATTGCGTATGCATCGACGAGAAACAGTCGTTTTTTGGAAGCCATAAGTGAAATTTTGTTGAATGTAAATTTAACTGAAAATATGGGGTAGCCAAAATGGATGCAGGTGTTTGTTTAAACTAAAATCTTGATAAAAACAAAATCCTTAAGTTTAAGACACCACTCACTGTCCTCATGCCTTTTTTTGTGGTTTTGAAGTTGTGCTCGTTTGAAGCTTTTATATAACCAAAAGCATCTCAACTCAATTGACCACGGAGCCACGTAGAGCACCAAGATTAAGCTTTGTGTGCTCTTTGCCTTTGTGGTGAGATAAACAGAGCTTCATATTTCAGGGCGCTGCCCCTTTAACCGCGCATCGTAGTAGAGTTACTAAGATTTTGGGGTGCTGCCCTATCTAAAAAATAAACACACTTAAATGATATGAAGATATTTGAGCTCTGATTTTAATTTACTCAGATGTATTAAGATACCTCCTAAATTTCAGGTAACATAGCATTCGGTTTAATACAAACTAAATAGAGAATTGGCTGTATTTCACTTTGAAATGAAGACTTATAGAAGGTTTTTCTTAGCAAACTCTGCGCCTCAGCGGTGAATTTGAAGCTGTTTAAGTTCGATACCTATCGCTAATGATTAAAGATTAATCCTTGTTGAGTTAACCCCGGAGTCGCGGAGAGCACTGAGGTTAATCTTTGTTGACTCTGTGCCTTTGTGGTGAATATTTAAAAGCTATTTAGTTTAACTTGCTCTAGATGAAATAACAAAAAAAGGGTTACTACATCAATTTTTGATTAGATAACACCTCTAATGGAATAACCAGGCAAACATCCGCATCTAAGGTAGAGTAGGAGTCAGGTGTCTTCTATACATCCAGTTTAGCGAGAGTAAATTCAGTATAAAATCGTCTAAAACTTCTTCTAATTTAGACCTTAAAGACACGCCGACTTCTATATTTGCAAAAAAAAGATGCGGTGGATCCTTACTATAGCCATTCTGCTTGCGTTGGAAGTCTATGCCTTCCAGGC
>CAZOAD010000153.1:0-2201 GCA_964577705.1 uncultured Mesohalobacter sp. | reverse complement strand
CCTATGAGGGCTTTAAGACATGATTAATTTTTCCAATTCTTTTATTGTTGAGACAAGTAACAATATGTAACTAACAAAATGTAACTCCTGACTTTGACACCTCCTATCAAATTCGGCCTCTGAAACCCTTGTAAATACTGGGAATTTGTTTTGATTTCACGAAATCTGTAGTGCGAAAGGCCTCTTGCATATTTGGTTAAAAATGCCTATTGTTGCGCCAGTTTGGCACGATTGCGTTTTTTTGTATGAAGTGCCTACTGGATATATTAATCAATAAGTCAACTCTATGGCATTTATTCGAAAGGAAATCAAGAAATCAGGCACCTACCTTCGTTTTGTGGAAAGTTATCGTGATGCCGAAGGCAAGAGCAAGCACCGCACCCTTTTTAATATGGGTAAAGCCGAAGACTACCCATCCGAATCACTGAAAAAGATGGGGCAGTTACTTTTTGAACTTGGCGGTGGAACCGTCGAGGAATTGGAAAACAAACAGCTATCAGAAATTGGGCGGTACTACTATGGCTTTCCTTTGGTTGTGCGCAAATTACTCAAGGAATATTCCCTTGACCGCTTTCTCAAAAGGCGCATCAACAGCAAAGGACTTGGATTTAATTTAGCTGATAGTTTGACCCTGTTGATTTGTGAGCGCTTTCATGATCCGGTAAGCAAACGGTCAAATTACATTAATCAGGTCGATTACCTGGGCCTTGACAAGATTGAATTGCATCAAATCTACCGCACCCTTGATCAATTGCACCAATGCCAGGAACCCCTGAAGCATATGATTTACCAAAAGGGGCGAGACCTATTCAACCAACAGCTTGATGTGGTCTTTTATGATGTAACAACGTTTTACTTTGATAGCGACAAAGAAGATGGCTTCAGGGAAAAGGGCTTTGGTAAAGACGGTAAGATCGGCAAGACAATCGTTGTGTTTGGCATGCTGATCGATCAAAACAAACAGCCCGTTGGGTATGAAGTTTATCATGGGAGTCAATACGAAGGCCACACTTTGCGACAAGCCATTGAAAGGCTCAAAGAAAAATACCAAATTGGCAAAGTGATCTGTGTTGCCGATAGTGGGATGATGAACCATGACAACACCACCGAGATACAAAACCAGGAATATGAGTACATATTCGGCGAGCGCCTTAAAAGTATTTCCCATACAAAACAGGATGAAATCCTGGATGTGAGAAAATACCAAACCATTACCATTACAGATGACCAAAGTAATGAGAAGGTTGATGTAAAATACTACGTTACCGACTACAAAAACAAAAAACTCATCACCACCTACAGCAGCAAAAGGGCTGCACGCGACAAAGCACAGCGTGAAGAAAGAATTGAAAAGGCCAGACAATTTTTATTAAAACCCGAGCAACTGGACAAGAAAGCAAAAGTCCACTTCCTCAAAAAACAAGGAGGGCATAATTACATCCTGGATGAAGAAAAAATCAAAAACAGCGAACGCTTCGATGGCTTTCTAAGTGTCGCGACAAACAATTCGGACTTATCGGTAGAACAAATCCTGGATGCTTACAAACAACTATATAAAATCGAACAATCCTTCCGTAGCTTCAAAACATTTCTCGAAACACGCCCCATGTACCATTGGACAGAGAAAAGGATACTCGGCCACCTGGCACTTTGTTACATATCTTTTACCCTGCTCAATTATCTCCAGCTCCGCCTCAGGCAATTTAACACGCCACTCTCAGAAAACCAAATACGCAAAGCCCTGACCAAAATGCAGGTTAGTTTGATAAGACAAGATAACAAGGAATATTACCTAAGCTCAAACCTAACACAAGAGGGAAAACAAATTTTCAAGGCACTCCGAATAGGCAGCATTCCCAATCTGATATCAAAGGAAGGCATCGGGAATTACACATAACTAAAACTTTTGAATATGATAAGAGACCATCCATAAGCTGGACATACGCCGTCAATAAACACTCGCCTCAAAAGAAGGTGTAGTGGGAAACGTGATTTTGTATAAATCAGACGTTCAGCATTTTAGATGATTTAGGTGTCAAACTCAAGCTATTTTCTGCCCGAAGGCATGGAACCCGTTGATATGTTCTTTTTCCCGGTGTGGCTTATCCTGGGAGCCATTGCATTTTCAATGCTGATCAGCCTGGCAGCCGGACTTTATCCCGCAGCCTGCGCCGCACGGATAGATCCTGTGAGGGCTTTAA
>CAZOAD010000152.1:0-2218 GCA_964577705.1 uncultured Mesohalobacter sp. | reverse complement strand
AAAATTATAGACTCATGCAATTATCAGAACAAGAACGCGTAAGGCGAGATAAACTGGCTACTCTTAGGGAAATGGGAATCAACCCCTATCCCGCGGCTCAATTTGAGTATTCTCATACCTCCAAACAGGTGAAAGAGAATTTTAAAGAGGGGGAGAAGGTCGTGGTCGCTGGTCGTCTGGTTTCCCGAAGAATACAGGGGAAAGCGTCGTTTGCGGAGTTGCAGGATGGCGAAGGCCGTATTCAGGTCTATTTTAATCGAGATGAAATCTGTACAGGAGAAGATAAAACCCTGTACAACGACGTGTATAAAAAATTACTGGACATTGGTGATTTTATTGGGATAGAAGGGGAGCTGTTCACCACTCAGGTAGGAGAGCAAACCATTAAAGTATTAGATTTTCAATTGCTAAGCAAGTCGTTAAAACCACTACCACTGCCAAAAAAAGACAGAGAAGGGAACGAGTATGACGGCTTTCATGATGCAGAGCAGCGCTACAGACAACGCTATGCCGACCTGGCGGTAAACCCTGAGGTGAAAGAGATTTTCAAAAAACGTTCGGCTTTATTTACAGCGATGCGGGATTTCTTCAACGCGCAAGGCTATATGGAGGTGGAGACTCCCATTTTACAATCCATCCCAGGTGGGGCAGCGGCACGTCCGTTTATTACCCATCACAATGCTTTGGATATTCCGTTGTATTTGAGAATTGCTAACGAATTGTATTTAAAACGTTTGATTGTTGGTGGATTTGACGGGGTGTATGAGTTTTCTAAAAACTTCAGAAACGAAGGCATGGACAGGACTCACAATCCTGAATTTACTGCGATGGAAATCTATGTGTCTTATAAAGATTATAACTGGATGATGGAGTTTACCGAAAACTTGCTGGAGCATTGCGCCATGAAAGTGAACGGAACGACCAAAGCTAAGTTTAAAGAGCATCACGTCGATTTTAAAGCGCCTTATAAGCGAGTGACTATGACTGATGCCATTATAGAATTTACAGGCTTTGACATCACGGGCAAGTCTGAAGATGAGCTGAGAAAAGCAGCTTTAGGTATGGGCTTGGAAGTGGATGAAACCATGGGAAAAGGCAAGCTGATCGACGAGATTTTTGGAGAAAAATGCGAAGGCAACTACATAGAACCTACGTTTATTACCGACTATCCTAAGGAGATGAGCCCATTATGTAAAGAACACCGGGACAATCCAGATTTGACCGAGCGTTTTGAACTGATGGTTTGTGGTAAGGAAATCGCTAATGCGTATTCTGAGCTCAACGATCCAATCGATCAGCGTGAGCGTTTTGAAGAGCAGCTTAAATTAGCCAAGAAAGGAGATAATGAGGCGACTGAGTTTATCGATTACGATTTCTTAAGAGCTTTGGAATACGGGATGCCACCAACCTCTGGGTTAGGAATTGGTATGGACCGCTTGATTATGTTTTTAACCGATAATCCATCGATTCAGGAAGTGTTGTTCTTCCCACAGATGCGACCAGAGAAGAAAAAAGTAGAATTGACTGAGGAAGAAAAAGTGGTGTTGGAGTTATTGAAAAAAGAATCCCCTCAGGCTTTGGAAACCATCAAAGCCGCTTCTGAGTTAAGCAATAAAAAATGGGATAAGGCCATCAAGGGTTTAAGATCAAAAGACCAGGCTACTGTCGATAAAACCGACGAAGGTTTGTTTGTGAAGTTGGTTTAAGCTTCTTTTTATAAATGGAGCTTACCCCCAAAACTGTGGGGGTCCGGGCTTTTCGTTACAATGCTTCACCCCAAAAATCATAAAACTAATCAACCCAGATTAGCTTCTTAGGTCGCTAGCTGGGTTTAAGTTTTATAGGCTTTTGGGGCTGCAGGATTTCCACTGCAATCCCTAAGCCATGACACCCTGTCCTTGTCATTTCTGAGAAGGAGTCTGCAATCTTTTCTTTAGCAATGCCGTTGTCATTCCGACAGAGAAGCTTTTTCAGCTTCGGCGAGCCTGCCTGCGCCTGCCTGCCGTGCCTCTGGAAGGCAGGTTTCTTTAGCAAAGGCAGGGGATCTTTGTTTTGCGATAAGAAAGAAAGATCCTTCAGTCATCTATCGACTCCTTCAGGATGACAGTGCGTTGTCATTCCGACGATAGGAGGAATCTTTGCTTCGACGAACCTGCCTGGGTTTCTTTAGCAAAGGCAGGGAATCTTTGTTTTGCGATAAAAGAGATCCTTCAGTCGT
>CAZOAD010000151.1:0-2230 GCA_964577705.1 uncultured Mesohalobacter sp. | reverse complement strand
ATCAACGACCCAAATGACTTCACAAATCAAAATCCCGCCAGGCGCTGAATAAAGCCTTTTTAACCCAACTTGAGCCCCCACTGACCGATTGAAAAAAATTTGCATTTGTAAAAGACTGATATTCAATGTCAATTTTAATTTATATTCATTCTTAGTATTCTTATATGCCTGATAATTAGTTTATTATAATTTTCCGATTGAAATGTATTCCCCCAACAATTCTATTTATGTGGAATTGATATTGTATTTTTGCCACCATGTTTGTAAAACCTATATCCAAACCTGACCGCTATGGCCAGAATAAGTACACTTACTACAGGCTTTGCGAAAGTTACCGCATTGGCAAGGCTACCCGGCACCGTACCATCATCTCTCTGGGGGAACTATCTGAACTCAGCACTGACCAGGAGCGTAAATTACTGGCTGACAGGATAGAAGAGCTAATCAAAGGAAGCCAAAGTCTGTTTGATAGCAATTTGCCTGATGTAATAGAGCAACTGGCTCAATTCTTCTATCAGACAATACAATCAAATCAAACCCTCAAAACACCCATCTCAGATAAGGGCAAGAAAAGATCTGAACCTGCCAGAGATTTGCGCACGGTTGATTTGAACAGCGTTCAAACAGAAGATGTACGCGAGGTAGGAGCTGAATGGCTCTGTAAGCAAATCCTCGACCAGCTCAGGCTTGAGGAGTTTCTTCGCCATAGCCTTCAATGGGAAGAGAAAACCACACAACTGGCCATGATTCACCTGATCAGCAAGGCAGTTTATCCGGCCAGCGAACATAAAACAGCACAATGGATAAACGATAATTCTGCTGTTGCCGAACTCTTTGGAAAAGACTCATCCAAAATCAGCCGTTTCCAACTATACAAGGTTAGCAAAGCCTTGTATAGTAAAAAAGAAGACATTGAGCAATACTTATCATCAAAAACCAACGAATTGTTTGATGTAGAAGATAAAATCCTACTTTTTGATTTAACCAATACCTATTTTGAAGGCCAAAAATCCGACAGCGAGAAAGCCAGGTATGGCAGAAGCAAGGAAAAGCGCAAAGATGCGAAGTTACTCTCGCTTGCCCTGGTAATAAACCAGGCCGGCTTCACCAAATTCAGCAAAATCTATCAGGGAAATATTGCCGATAACAAAACCCTTATTGAAACCATCGGGGAGCTTTCTCAACACACATCGCAAAGCACCCGCAAGCCTTACATCATCATAGATGCCGGTATTGCTACCGAGGACAACCTTGCCATCCTCAGAAAGCAAGGCTATCAATACATTGCCGTAAGCCGAAGCAAACTGAAAGAATACGAGGCAATAGGCAATCCTGTTAAACTTTACGACAAGCGCAAAAAACCCATAGAGGTAAAGTGGGTTAGCAGCGCCAAACCCGATAACTTTCTCTATGTAAAAAGCCAGATGAAGAAGAAAAAGGAAGAATCAATGGATGATCAGTTTGCAGGGCGTTACCAGGAAATGCTCGAAAACATTGCCGCATCAATACATAAAAAAGGTGGAGTTAAGAAAATCGAAAAAGTGTGGGAAAGAATAGGCCGCCTCAAACAAAAATATCCGGCCATGAATCGTTATTTCGATATTGATGTTCAGCACGATCAAGGCAAGGCTACAAAGATTCTGTGGAGCAGAAAACCCAGGCAGGATAATCAGCAAGCAGGTGTATATTTTTTGCGAACCAATAGCGAAAACCTTGATGAGGCGGGGATATGGAATACTTACAATACGCTCAGGGATGTTGAATCCAGCTTCAGGGTATTAAAAACCGATCTAAGTCTCAGGCCGGTGTATCATCAAAGCGACGAAAACTCGGATGCGCATATTTTCCTTGGAGTACTGGCCTATGCAATAGTACAAACAGTGCGTTATCAACTAAAGGCTCAGGGAATTAATCACGACTGGCAAAACATTGTAAGAATAATGAATACCCAGAAACTGGTAACTGCAACCATGCTGGATAAAGCGCAGCAGAAAATCTGCATTAGAACCTGTTCGCGTCCAACGGCAGGCGCCCAGCAAATCTATCAAGCCCTGAAATTAAAAGAGGCGCCCTGGCGCCAAAAAAAATATGTGGTACCCCAACTGCAAATTTGACCCTTCCAAAATGCTGTCTATCAATTAGTTCAAATTGATTTTTCTCAAGTTGGGTTAAAAACAACAAAGTATATTGTCAAAATATCACCTCACCCCCCATTCGGCTCCACGTGTAT
>CAZOAD010000150.1:0-2269 GCA_964577705.1 uncultured Mesohalobacter sp. | reverse complement strand
ATAGCGTTGTAACAGGCGGTGAGCCATCACATCGGGATAACGTCGTATCGGCGAGGTAAAGTGAGAATAATAGTCGAAAGCCAGGCCATAGTGCCCAATATTTTCGGTAGAATAATAGGCCTTGCTCATGGTACGAATAGTAAGGGTATCGACCAGGTTTTGTTCTTTTTTACCCTGGACATCTTCCAAAAGGTTATTTAAAGCTCCGGCTAAATTTTTTCGGTTTTGAATGTTGATGCTGTAGCCAAATTTGGAAATCACGGTATTCAAGGCTTCCAGACGGTCGTCTTTTGGCTCATCGTGACAACGGTACACAAAAGTTTTGGGCGGTTTGCGCTTGCCGATAAACTCGGAGACTTTCCGGTTGGCCAGCAACATAAATTCTTCGATGAGTTTATTGGAATCCTTACTGGATTTCACGTACACCCCCTGCGGATTATTGTCTGCATCCAGGTTGAATTTCACCTCCACCTTGTCGAAGGAAATCGCGCCCTGCTGCATTCGCTTTTTACGCATGGTCTTGGCCAGCGTATTTAAAGTCGTGACCGCCTCCAAAATCTCTGGCTGCACTTCGTATGCTTTTTTGGTCAAAGAGACCTCTGCGGGGATGTGTTTATCTTCAGAATCGATGAGGTACTGTGCTTCTTCGTAAGCAAATCGTGCATCAGAATAAGTTACCGTTCGTCCAAACCATTCACTTTTCACCTTGCCGTCTTTGGTGACTTCAAACAAAGCAGAGAAGGTGTATTTTTCTTCGTTAGGTCGAAGCGAACAGGCCCCGTTGGATAAAATTTCTGGCAACATAGGCACTACACGATCCACCAGGTAAATAGAGGTAGCTCGGTTATAAGCCTCGTCATCCAAAATGGTTCCTGGCTGCACGTAATGGGCCACATCGGCAATGTGAATACCAATTTCGTAATTCCCATTGTCCATTTTTTTGAAACTCAGGGCATCATCAAAATCTTTGGCATCGGCTGGATCTATTGTAAACGTGAGTGTATCTCTAAGATCACGTCGCTTTTTAATTTCAGAGGGATGTATTTTGGTATCAATCCCGTTGGCAAATTCTTCCACCTCGGGTGGAAATTGCTCGGGCAGACCGTAGCCAGCCAGAATCGCATGCATCTCAGTATTGTGTTCACCAGGAACGCCCAGTACTTCGGTAATTTCTCCCTTAGGCGAATCGTCTTTGTCTTTCCACTGCAGGAGTCGCACTTTTACCAGCAAGCCATCTTCGGCATCGTGCATTTTGTCGTTAGGCACAAAAATATCGGTGTACATCTTGGAATTAGCCACCACCACAAAGCCAAATTTTTCCTGCTTGTGTAACACCCCGACAAAATCGGTTTTGTTTCGGGTTAAAATCGAAACGACTTCACCCTCCGATTTGGCTTTCTCTCGTTTTTTGAAGACATAGATTTTCACTTCGTCTCCATCTAAGGCATGTCTATGATCCCGGTATGGAAATCGTCTAAACCATTAAATTGAAATTTCTTGTCGTCAACGTGTTTTAATTGACCTTTGGCCGTCAGCTGTCCTAGTAGACGTATGACTTTATTTCTGGTTTTGGTATCTTCAATCTTTAGTTTATCTAAAATGACTTTAAAGTCGAAGCTCTTTTCGGGCTGACTTTTAAAAATATCCAGAATTTTTTTTGATAGTCCTCCATCCTGATTAGGTGGAGATTGGAAAGGCTTTTTGCCTTTTTTCTTTTTACTCATAAATGTATTAAAAAATAATCTTGGCTAAATGTACTACAATATATGCGGAATGCTGGTTTGATAGACTAAATCTTTGTTAAGTCTAGGTTTGTGATACTTAACCATTTAATGATGTTAAAGTTTCAATTCGTTGAAGAGAAAATATTATTTATTGTTAAAAATTTTATAAATTTGCTTAACAACTATCTATTATGTCAAAATCTACCAAGGTATATCTCGTTTTTATTCTCATCTTTTTGGTAGGATTCTTTGGGATTTACCTCTACATCCGTCTATTTCTGGATCAGCAACTCTCAACTTCAAGTGAGGAATTGAAAGCTCCAGTAAGTGCTTTATTGACATCGCTTCAATAAAGTTTAAATCTGCTATAAATTTGCTTTCATACTGAATTTAATTCTTTATTTTTAAAACAAAAATGAACGATTTTATTAAGCTGGCTGTATTTACCTATCCTCACGAATACACGGTGCTTAAATTGCTTTTAGAAAAAGAAGAGATTCGTTTTTTCTTTCAAAATGAAACTGTCATCGGGGTGATTCCTTTTT
>CAZOAD010000149.1:0-2279 GCA_964577705.1 uncultured Mesohalobacter sp. | reverse complement strand
TTCGCTTCCTTCTGCTGAAGTAACCCAAATAAATTCACCTGACGGTGAGAATTTGGCAACGAACAAATCGCTAGAGCCTGAATTTTCAATAGTTGTAGCGTTGCTTTCCCCGACACCAAATTGAATTTGACTGCCATAATATCCTGTAATAAAAACATTGGAGTTAGAATCAACTGCCAAGCCAACTCCGCGGTCATCGCCGGTACTCTCTGGGGATTTCGCCCAAATGAATTCACCTTCAGAACTATATTTTGCAACTATAATTTCATCTAGCCCTGCTCCTGAGAGTTGCATTTCGTTCTGAGTCCCTTGTCCCAGAGTTATTGTTCCAAAAAAGCTACCTGTAAATAGAACGGAACCTTCACTATCAATTTGCAAATCTCCACTAATGTCACTCGTGCCAGAGCTAAATGGTTCGATTGCCCAAATAAAGTTTCCATTATTGTCATATTTAGCGATGTAAGATGATTCATTCTCATCGTTTAGAGTGGTTTCATTTGAAAAACCTTCACCAAATATTACCGAATTAAAATAATTTCCAGTGATGTAAATGTTTTCCTGATTATCAATATCTAAATTTTTGCTACCACTACTATTTTGTCCACTTTCCGCCCTTTGGATCCAAATCATTGTTCCATTGGTATCATATTTTGCTAAGAAAAAAGTTGAAGCTTCAGATGTGAAGACAGTTTCCGAGGACTCGCCTTCAGCAAAGGTAACTGTACCCAAAAATGTTCCTGTTAAGTAAATATTACCATTATCATCTACCTTAAGACCTCTTCCTCCGGGATTATCATCGTTATCTCCTCCTTCACTCAAAGCCCAAACCAAACTCCCATCAGCATCATATTTTGCCAAAAATATCTCTCCGGATGTTCCAGTTAAAGTGGTTTCGTTAGTTTGACCTGCTCCAAAAGTCGCTTCCTGAAAAAAAGTGCCTGACACATATATATTCCCTTCTAAATCTGCATCAATTGCGTAGCTTGTGATTCCGTTATTAGATGCACCAATTTGCTGAACCCATAATAGCTCACCTGATTCTTCGAATTTTGCTAAGAAAGATCCATTTATACTAAGGATAGTTTCGTTTGTTTCTCCTTCACCAAAAATAGCACCTGATGAACCAGATCCAATTGTCCCAGTTACAAGGATGTTTCCTGTTTCATCTAAAGCTATGCTATTTCCTTGTTCTAAAAAGCTATCTGGTGAATCACTCCCAACCCTTTTAGCGAACACCAATTCTTGTGCTTGAGCAGGGTTTTGAATAAGCATAAGGGCTACAATAGTACATAATTGAATATAGATTTCTTTCATTTATTTAATTTTTCAGATAGAACATTATTATCACAATCTCCATTATTTTGGCCTAAAATACATGTTTATTTGAAACCGTGACAAGATAAGCTCAGGTTTTTATAAAGTTTATCCTGTAAACACATTTTACTTCAAGTTACCTTATCCCCTTCAGACCTCATCCTCACCAAGCTGGGAATTAAGGTGAACGGTAAACACTAAGCAATGTATAGCTCATGATTGAAGCTAGTGGATCACACCTGCCTGCGTTCCTTAGAAGGCAGGATCCACATAAAAAAACAGTATAAACCTAAGTCTATACTGCTCTAAGTTGAGAAGGTAAAACCTTAAGTCTTACTCCTTGTCGATCTCCACCTCATCCACCGCGCCCAGCAGTTCAAAATCGATGGTACGTTTGACCAAGTCGGCTTTCTTCACCCGAACGTACACCTCGTCGCCGAGCTGGTACATCTTTTTCGTGCGGCGGCCTATGATGGCGTAATGCTCCTCGTTAAAGTCGTAGTGATCTTCATAAAAATCATGCTCTTATTTATTAAGATGTGGAGTCAAGATTTTTAAATTGTTGGTTTCAGCTCAGTTTTTGATCTGATATGGTCATAAATTGCTTGTTTAATCTATTAAAACAGCCTTAACCGTTTCGACACCTGAGTCGGTATGGATTCTAAGGAATAACACTCCTTTTTCTGTTCCAGATAAATCTATTTTATTATCCTGATGATAAATTACACCCCTGTTTCTTCCGGTAACGTCAAATGCTTCCACTTTATGAATAGTTGCTCCCTCAATGTAGATCATTCCTTTACTCGGGTTTGGGTAGATCGAAATCTTGGTTTGACTATACACGGGAGTGGAAAGCAACGCCTCATTTTTAAAAACTCTAACGTGACCTGAATCCATACCATTTCCATCATTAAACACAGCTCCAATGGCCAGAATTGAACCATCAGAATTTAAGCTTAAATTTT
>CAZOAD010000148.1:0-2608 GCA_964577705.1 uncultured Mesohalobacter sp. | reverse complement strand
TTCTACAAAATAAAATCCCAGAATATGAACTTTGGAAGCGATTAATTCTAAATCCTGAAAATTTGAATTCCGATAGTAAAATGTTAGTAAAAGAAAATCAAGAGTATTTTTTAAAAGAAATCAATTGGATTTTGGATACTATCAATGAAAAAAGCAAAAAATAGCGCATTACAACATCTAGTATAATCAAACATTATCAAAGCAAAAAATAATCCCAAAGAACTATCCATTATGAAAACGAAACACCTCCTTGCTGCTTTTCTTTTTATTCTGACACTGACGGTGATCTACAGCTGTAAAGAAGAAACTAAAATCGATTCAAATTATGTGATTGCCAAATTTCAGGAGAAGGCGGAAAACATAAATGCTTTAGAGTATCGAATGCAAAGAATTGACACTTTCGCTAAGGGCGGAACTGTATGGAATCATACTGGAGTTGCCCTCATTGAAAAAGATAAAAATGATAACATTTTTGGCTTTTCCTTTTATGGCAAAAGAGATGACATACCCAAAGAATACATTTATGATTCTGGAAATGGATTTGAAATTTCTAAATCAGATAAAACTTACGAAATAGAACCTGGACATTTTGGGTTTATAGGAAGTCCAGGGGGACAAATGGTTCATCAAAATATCTTCAAACTGGATTCCGTTTATAAAGAGGTATCAGTGAAAGAAACGGAAAATTCATATCTGCTTTCTTTCGAGTTTGAAAATGATACAGTTTACAATATAACTGATAGAACAAAGGTTTATGAACTTAACAAAACCAGTTTTTTCCCAATTCAAATAAAACAGACATCAAATCTACTTGGGAATAAATCGGTTCACATCGCCAAATTTAGTGATGTAAAAATTAACGATAAGGTTACAACAACAATCAAGGATTTAAAAGAGGATTTTCAAGATTTTTCAGTCATACAACCCGAAAAACCAGAACCCAATCGATTACTGTCGAAAGAAATACCGCCGTTGGAGCTTCCTGATTTAAATGACAAAGACAAACTAGTGAAGGTTAATTTTGAAAAATTGACTTTGATAGATTTTTGGGAAGTTTGGTGTGGACCGTGTATCGCCTCTTTTCCTAAAGTGGAGAGTCTAAAAAATAAATTCTCTTCTGACTTGAATGTCATTGGAATAGTTTCTGAAGACCGAGAAAGCGCCATCAAGTTAATAGAAAAGAAAGGAATCACGTTTCAAAATTTGGTTGGAAACGATCAATTAAAAAAGACCTTTAGTGTCAACAGTTGGCCGAGGTATTTTTTAGTCGATAAGAATGGCATTGTCCAAAATGAGTATCATGGATTTTCTGATCAAATTGAAAAGGATATTGAATCCTATGTTCTGAACTGAAACCTGAGCCAATTCAATAGAAAACAAAATATAACCACCATACCAATCAATTATGACAGCTAAACACCTCCTTGTTGCTTTACTATTTGTCGTCACCCTCACTTTTTCGGCCTGCACCGAAGACGATGGGCCGTGTACAGAAACCGTTTGCCCCGATGGCTTTAATAACTGCTTTGAGCAACCTTGTGGTTAACATGTAAGGTGATGCCCTAATTAAGATTATACAGAGATATTCAACAAAAATCTGAGCTTTTAAAAATTCAAAAAAATTGAAATACAAGTCCAAATGAAAAAGTACATCGTCCTGATTATTATCTTACTAGCATCTATAGGAAATGCTCAAACTGAGATCAAAATTTATTACGAGAAGATTAATGATGAGTTTAGAATCTATGCAGATAATGATGAGTATTGTCCTGTAAGTGTAAAGATTGATTTTGAATTAAACAATATGGAAGTGGAAGGTGGCAATCATAAAGTCTATGTAATAGGACCTAAAAGTAGACGGCAAATCTTAACGAAAGTCGAAGTTTTAAACAAAAGACTTGCATCTAATTTCAAGTATAAATATTGGAAAAATTACGGTAATCATCATCAAAACAAATATGATGAGGATTATAGTTATGATTTACCTTTTAAAAACTCAAGTGAACATAGAGTGTATCAGGGCTATAATGGCACATTTTCACATCAGAATTCGTATGCTTTGGACATCACAATGCCAATTGGAACTGATATAATGGCCATAAGAGAGGGGGTCGTAACAGAAGTGGTAGAGAAAAACAGCAAAAACTGTGGTCGGGAAGAATGTAAAAAATACAATAATAAAATTGTAATATATCATCCCGATGGAACCTTTGCGGAGTACACGCATATCCAACAAAACGGCTCTATAGTTGAAGTTGGTGATGACATCTCAAAAGGGCAACACATCGGTTACAGCGGAAACGTGGGTTGGAGTACTGGCCCTCATTTGCATCTGGTGGTGTTTAAGCAAAAATTATTTGCAAGAGAAACTTTAGAAACAAAGTTCAGGACTGGTGATGGAACTCAGACAGAATACCTCGTTGAAAAGAAGACCTATAGCAGAGATTACTAGCCTTTTTTAATAAATCAAATCTATTTAAGTTGAATACTATTCGCATAAGAAATCATATAATTGAAAATAAAATATAATCCACACACCATCCTTTTATGACACCTAAACACCTCCTCGCCGCTATACTATTCATTACCACCCTCGCGTTTACGGCTT
>CAZOAD010000147.1:0-2652 GCA_964577705.1 uncultured Mesohalobacter sp. | reverse complement strand
ACATCCTCTCTGAGTTGGATACTCAGGTTTTTAAGATTGGTGACTTCAGCGGTAAGGACATAATCCTCAAAAGACAAAAATGAAATATATAGGGTTTGTTCTCCGGTTTCAGAAGTGCTAAATGAAAACTTCCCCTCTGCATCTGTCGTGGCTCCATCATAAGTACCTACCAGATACACATTGGCTCCAGTAATTGGAAGACCCTGACGGTCGGTGACTTTACCAGAAATAGATTGTTGCGCTAGGACCTGAACGCTTAAGAATAGTAACATTAAAAACAAAAGAGCTTTCATCTGGCGTGTTTTTTTCATTTGATAACACAAATGTTGAAAAACACTTTTGTTGATGCTTCTTAAACTTTATGAACGGTCAATTGGCATTGACGAACCGTAAATTTTGATGCATTTCCTATGTTGAAGTTTAGCCTAACACATGCTGCGCCAATACTTTTTGCACATCATACACATTCACACTTTTGTTGAATTTTTTCTGAATGCTAGGGCTCTGCTCGCTGGAAATCCAGATCTTCAGCTCGGCCTCCAGATCAAAAGATCCTGCGGTTTCCACGCTAAAGCGGCTGATGCTTTTATAGCCTACAGAAAAGTACTCGACTTTACGACCGGTAAGGCCTTGTTTATCAACTAAAATCAGGCGTTTGTTGGTGAAAATAAAGGTATCCCTTACCAGCTTGAAGCCAATTTCGATGCTTTCATTATCGGTTAATAACTGACTGTAATCCTTTTCTAAATCTTGCTGACTTACAGCTCCGGCATTGCCGAGTAGTGATGAAAATAGTCCCATAAATTATGTTTTAAGATTAGTTATTTAGTTTTTCTTTCTTAGCCTTATACCTTAACGAAGCAGAAACGATAAATGCAGGAGTTATAAAAACCGCCACCAGGGTTTTCATCTCCACGAGTTCATAATAGCCTATGATTAGGGATAGAAGTAGCATTAAATTTAAAGCATACCACCCTCTTTTATTAATGTTCATAAGTGTTGGTTTTTAGATTGGAATTTGTTTTGGCCTCTTGGAGGTCCTTGAATTTAGCTTTCACCTGCTTTAAAGCTTCATCTTGCATCGTATTGAGATCTAATGTATAGTTTCGATTCTCGAGTTGAAGCTCTATTTCAAATAACTTGACCTCAATGCTTTGTATATCCTCAATATTGATGACTTCAAGTTGTTTGGTTTGAGGTAGGAAGAATCTCACCTGCTGGTCATCCCACTCGATATAATACTTTTCGTTTCTCAAATTATACACACCGAGGCCTATAAAAAATACGCCCTGAAATCCCTGAAATAAGGGTGTCCAATTAAAATCAGAATCTTTAAAAAGCAATTCTGCAACAGCAAAGATGCCAACTGCTAAAAACAATACTCCAAAACCAATCATGATTTTGGACAATATTTTCTGAGTTCTAAAGGCCTTGACTCGAGTCATTTTCGCTTTCAATAGAGGAATATAGTTGTAAATTTAATTAATGAATTTTTAATAAAAATGAAAACTTGTTTAAACTTCTTTAAACATAATTTTGCAGCACATGATTAGTTATAAAAAAGTTACTAAGTCTACTTATCAAGATCAAAGCCTACAGCTTAGGGATCTTTACCTGGATGCTTTTACCAAAGGCCTCTCGGCTCAGCATATCGAAGTTGAAGACGCCGAGGTATATCTCGAACAACTATTTGAAAAGGGATATGGCATCTTGGGATTTTCTAACGAACAACTGGTTGCGGCTTTAATCGTAACGCCTCCCAGCTTTGACAAGGAACGCCCTCTTGAGCTTAAAAACAACTATCCAGACGCTAAAAGTTTATACATCGCCGAAGTGTTGGTCGATGAAAATTTTCGTGGAATGGGACTTGGTAAAGGCTTATTTGAAAAGTTTGAAGCTACACTAAGTGCAGATATCAATCATGTTTTACTAAGGGTGTGGAGCAAAAATGAAATCGCCTACAACCTTTATAAATCTTCCGGATTTGAAGACTGTGGAAGCATCATCCAACAAAAATTAAAACCTTTGACCAAAGCGCCTTTCGAAATGGAAAAACGCTATATGGTGAAGGCTTATTAATACAGACTATGAAAGAATTCAACATAAAAACACCTCATCTTGCTCAAGGAACTCCTGAAGAAAAACGTCAGGAAATACTTGACTATTTTAACAGGACCTTTGAGCTAGATACTCAGCTTTACAACACCTTAAAAGATGAAGACGCCTTTTATATGCGGGCAGATCCGCTAAGGCATCCTATCATTTTTTACTACGGGCACACCAGTGTGTTTTTCGTGAACAAGCTAGTCCTGGCGGGGCTACTACCTGAGCATATCAATCCGCATTTTGAATCCATTTTCGCTATTGGTGTGGATGAAATGTCCTGGGATGACCTCAACGAAGAAAATTACGACTGGCCGACAGTAGCCGAAGTACGAGAGTACCGCAAAACCGTTAAAGCTGAGATTACTAAACTCATCAAAGAATTGCCCCTGGAATTACCTATTACTTGGGAAAATGCTTTCTGGCCTATCATCATGGGTATTGAACACCAGAATATTCATATCGAAACCTCATCGGTACTTATCAGACAACTGCCTGTGGAGAAGTTACAAACCGGCATCTTTACCAACGTATGTGATGAAGATCATT
>CAZOAD010000146.1:0-2690 GCA_964577705.1 uncultured Mesohalobacter sp. | reverse complement strand
ATAACTGGAATGAACAACGAAAAACCAATGCAATAACCCATCTGTATTACAACCAACTTTTAGAGGATTTTGAAAAAGATAAGAACTACATAGAGGAAACTTCTACTGTTATTGATTCCAACTTAGTCAGGTATGAGGCGTATGAAGCCATCTACGATGAGAAAGACTTAACCTTACCTGAGGCCTTAGAAGGTTTGGGTATAGGGTTTAGCGGAATAAAAACTATTGATTTTCCTTCTAATACAATTTCAACCCTTCAAAATACCTGAGATATTAAATTGATTCCTTCGCAGGTAAGAAATAAATTAATCGACCTTCAAAAGCGTAAAGATAAAGTAGTAAAAAGTTCAGAAGTCAATAATTTAGCCATATTAGAATTTTTTAATTCTGCCAGGATAATCACTGGTGGCCGATCATTTGTTCAAAGAATACAGGATCAAGCTGAATTGATTAAATACTACCCTGATGAGCAGGCGCAAATCAAAATACTTCGTACTATGGAAGCCGCTATGCAATTAAAAAATGATACTGAACGTGGTGAGCTTTATAGATTAGAAAAAATTAAAAATCAGATTGATGAGGTAACAAATCTCATTAATACTGAATTGGAAAAGTAGCAAAACTATCCTCTAAATGAAAACAACTAGCCAATGATAAAATTCTTCAGACGAATAAGACAAAGTCTAATCAACTCAAATAAATTAAGTAAGTATTTGCTCTATGCCATAGGTGAAATCATCCTCGTGGTCATCGGCATATTGATTGCACTTCAGATTAACAACAACAACGAATTATCTAAGCAAAAAAAGGAAGAAGAAAAACTTTTATTAGGGGTTAAGGTAGATTTTTTAAGAAACAGAGGGGTCTTGTTATACACAAACAGGGTTAATCGCAAGGCCATGGCCAATACGAGTAAATTAATCAATGCCATTACAACCAAAGACAAATCCATACCTGTAGACTCTATTCACAATTATTTGGAAGGCGCTTTTATGTCCTTTCCTGCAGTTCTTAAAACGCAGAGCTACGAAGCTATCATAGGATCTGGCAAGACCTCCATTGTAGAAAATCAGGAGCTGCTAGATAACTTAGTTAATTTTATGTCTATGTATAAAGGAGGTTTTGAAGCACAGAAAAGAGTCGAATCTTTAGTAGATCATTTATACACTTCGTCAGAAGATTTTTATTCGGTATTGGGTATTTCCAATTCACCAGAAACATTTGAATTGGTCAAAACCTATACACTGGAAGAGCAGGAAAAAGCTGTAAAAAACTTATACAAAAATAAGCGAGTTCTATCTTTACTTATCTCTAAACTATCGGTAGATAGAGCGAGGTACATCCATCAAAATGATCTTATTTCATCAATTAATGATATACTCCATGAGTTTGGTTATGATAATCTTACACCTATGGGAGAACTTCAAAAAAAATACGTTGGAGAATACAAAAACATCAATGGAATCGTCAAAGTAAGGGTCAGCTATGAGAAACTGAGGTATGGTGGGTTTTGGTTACATTTTAGTACACCATCTATGAAAGAATCACAAGGATTGATCTATTCACTAGAGGACAAACAATCATTGACACAGTTAAACGATAGCCTTTTCCAGCCCAGGTTTCTTTTATCGAAACTTAAGTTTATTGAAGTTGGAAATACTATGAAACTTGAATATTCTAATTTACTAGGTGAAAAAGAAGAGCTTGTTAAAGTTAAGGAAGAGTAATTCAAGAACTAATTGGCTGAACAATCTTGGTATTTAGAAAACTGAAAGAAAAGCTTATCAGTTAATTTAATATGGATAATACGTATATTGAATACATTCTATGAAACAATTATTATACCTTCAAAATAAACGTAAAATCCTTCCCTTCACTGCATCCGACGAGGAGGAATATAACAAGCCAAACAAGTTGACACAATCAAATTAGAATAAATATTTAAATTAAAATTACCTTCTAGATAGATTTAGTTGGTAGGCAGGAAACAAAATTTGATAGTGTATTAAAGAAATTATATTTAATATTACAACTATTTTAAACCTCAAACCTGAATCTTCCCCTCCTATGAGGGGATTGAGGGGTGGGTTAAAGAGATGAGAAAAATTATTCCATATCGACCAGATTTAAAGGCATACGCTAATAAGCTCCGCAATAACATGACTTATGGCGAAATCTCATTATGGCGTGAGGTTAAAGGCAAAAAGTTAGGTGTTAGATTTAGCCGACAAATACCTATAGATAACTATATCGTAGATTTTTATTGCAAAGACATGATGCTGGCTATAGAAGTAGATGGTGGTATCCATAACGAAGAAGGACAACAAAAAAAAGATGCCAAAAGACAGGCGAGACTGGAATCTCTGGGTGTAACTGTTATTCGATTTAGCGATTTTGACGTCAAAAACAACCTGGATTGGGTTTTAGAAGAAATTTCAGATATGATAGAGCGATTAAGACCCACCCCAAACCCCTCCCTGGAGGGGAAAAAATTGATGTCATGATCACACTCTTAAGAAAAATCAGAAAAAACATGTTGAACCAAAGTAAAATCAGTAAATATTTGCTCTATGCCATTGGGGAAATCGCACTGGTCATTATAGGTATTCTCATTGCGGTGTCCATTAATAACTGGAACGAGGCTAGAAAGCAAAAAGCAGAAGAACAATCCATCCTAAAAGATCTTAAGG
>CAZOAD010000145.1:0-2722 GCA_964577705.1 uncultured Mesohalobacter sp. | reverse complement strand
CTGGTTGGGGATTGAAATTTTGGAAGTGAGCCTAGGGAAATGTAAGGTAGGCTTAAAGATAAGACCTGAAATGCTCAATTCGATGCAGAAAGCTCACGGTGGTATTTCTTATGCTCTTGCCGATACAGCATTTGGATTTGCAGCAAACACTTATGGTAAATATGCGGTGTCTGTCGAAACCTCCATTAATCATATTGAGGCTTTAGAGGTCGAGGACTATATTACTGCTGAGTCTAAAGTGGATGTGACTAAAAACAGACTAGGATTTCATTACGTAGAAGTAAAACGAGGAGATGAAATTGTAGCGCTTTTTAAAGGCGTAGTGTTTAGAACTTCTAAGGAATGGGACTTAAATGAGAATTAAATTTTATAAATTGAAAACGAATTTGCGTTAGGGACCTTCCTGCATTCCTTGGAAAGCAGGCCTGTCAACGCCCAAAATAAAGAACAAACTATAAGATATGGATGCATATATAATCGATGGTATAAGAACACCGATAGGGAATTATAAAGGAACACTGTCGCCAGTAAGAGCAGACGATTTGGGAGCTTTAGTGATTAAAGAATTGGTAAGCAGAAATGCTTCCATCCCCAAAGAAGCTTATGATGACGTCATTTTAGGCTGCGCCAATCAGGCAGGAGAAGACAACCGAAACGTTGCACGCATGTGCTCACTTCTGGCGGGATTGCCTCATTCGGTTCCTGGAGAAACCGTAAATCGACTTTGCAGTAGCGGACTCTCGGCGATTATCCACGCTAACCGGGCTATAAAAGCAGGAGACGGAGATTTGTTTATCGCTGGTGGAGTCGAACATATGACGCGCGGACCTTACGCCATAGCCAAGCCTTCTTCTGCCTATGGAAATGATGCTAAAATGTACGATACCAGTTTTGGATGGCGTTTTGTGAATCCTAAGATGCATGAGATGTATGGCACTGACGGCATGGGAGTGACGGCTGAAAATTTGGTAGACATTCATAAGATCTCTCGAGAAGATCAGGATGCCTTTGCTTATCATTCACAAATGAAAGCTGCTAAAGCCCAAGAGAACGGTCGGCTGGCAAAAGAAATTGTAGCTGTAAGTATTCCCCGAAGAAAACAAGACGACTTGGTGTTTGCTCAGGACGAATTCGTAAAGCCTCAAACCAAATTAGAGGTTTTAGGTAAACTAAGGCCTGCCTTCAGAAAAGATGGCAGTGTGACTGCGGGTAACTCTTCAGGACTTAACGACGGATCTGCAGCTACGCTTATTGCTTCCCAAAAGGCAGTAGATACTTATGGACTTAAGCCCATGGCTAAGATCTTAAGTTCTGCAGTTGTAGGTGTGGAGCCAAGAATTATGGGTATTGGACCAGTGGAGGCTTCCAATAAGGCTTTAGCCAAAGCTGGCTTGACTATGGAAGATATGGATATCATTGAGCTTAATGAAGCCTTTGCAGCGCAGTCTCTGGCTTGTATTCGGGCTTGGGGGCTTAAAGATGACGATCCCCGAATCAATCCGAATGGAGGAGCGATTGCTATTGGTCATCCGCTGGGTGTTACTGGAGCAAGACTGGCGTATACCGCCGCACTTCAGTTACAACTGACGAATAAAAGGTACGCTTTAGTTACCATGTGTGTTGGAGTGGGACAGGGTTATGCCACTGTAATAGAACGAGTTTGATATGAAATCCAGATGATGATTTGATAGCTCTGTGATTCGAGATGTGTTGAGCGAAGCGAAATCCACGGTAGCGAAGCGGACGGGATGTAGGAGTAGGGCAGGGTTATGCCGCCGTTATAGAGAATGCGAGCAAATAATTTTCTAAAGAATAAATATAAAATATAAATATGATTTATATTTATAAAAAATAAAGATATGATAACGTTCACATCCTCACTCCCAGACGATTTGCTTAAATCTTTAAATAAGACTTCTAAGGAATTAAATATGCCAAAAAATAAACTCATTGAGAAAGCACTCCAATTGTTTTTAGATGAAATTCAAAAAGCGAAGTATGCTAAATCCTTTCAACGCGCTTCGGCCGATAAGGATATAATGGCTATGGCAGAAGAAGGTATGGCAGATTACTATAAGATGCTTAAAGATCTTGACGAAGAAGACAATGCCTGAATCTTTAGACTTAAGCATACGACAATCTGAAATTTGGCAAGTTTACTTTGATCCAATTAAAGGTAGCGAGCAATCTGGAAATCGACCTTCGGTAGTCATTAGTGGAAACACACTGAATGAAAATTTAGATGTCATTGTCGTTTGTCCATTAAGCTCTTCTATTCATAATTTTGAAGGGAATCCGGTTTTGATGCCTAACACTATCAACGGGCTTACAAAGACCTCTGAAGTTATGGTTTTTCACATCCGATCAATTTCAAAAATGAGATTCAAAAGAAAAATTGGAAAAATATCTACTGAAGAATTACAAAAAATAAAAAACACGTTAAGCGATATTCTAAAATACTAATTATGCAAACGACTCAAAGTTATATAAAAGGTCAATGGACGCAGGGAAAAGGCGAAGGCCATCCGATTTATGATTCCATTACAGGAGAACAGTTCACTTCCATAAATGTTGATGGGTTTGATATTCCTGAAGTTTTGGCTTATGGTAGAGAAAAAGGAGAGGTCTTGCGACAAATGACGTTTCAGGAACGTGGTAATATGTTGAAATCGTTAGCGTTTTACCTTCAAAAAAAGAAAAAAGCATTTTACGAATTAAGCTA
>CAZOAD010000144.1:0-2746 GCA_964577705.1 uncultured Mesohalobacter sp. | reverse complement strand
CCGTATTCTCCAGAATTTCCAGCTGGTAAATCTTCTCTTGCTTCTAATAATAAACTTTCCACCAGATCAAATAATTCAGTTCTACTTAACTCAGGACCTTGGGTAAACCCGGGAGGGGTAGTCTCATCGTAAAATGGTGCTTTACCAAATAAATCCATTAAATGGTAGTAAGACAAAGCTTTTAGGGCTTTAGCTTCAGCACGATAGGTTTGGATCACTTCAGGAGAACCAATTCCTCGAGATTGAAGTAATTCATCCGTGGATTGTCTCAAAAACTCATTAGCTAAAGCTACTGAGAACATTCCTCTTGAAAAGACACCTCTCAACAGTACATTTTCTGGAGAAGCTGTGTTTCTTTGGATTCCAGCAATACCAGCATCGGTTTCAAACGTAAAAATGACTTCATCGGTTGCTAGGTTTTGCAGATTAAACAAACCTCGCATATATTGTCCAGTCCCTGGATCTAGTCCGCCGATATTAGAACTTCCAGGATCGGTTAAAGAAGACAAAGCTAGATTAGCGTAGATACCAGCCAAGGATTGTTCATAAGCCTCCACTGAAATAAAAATATCATCGGCTAACCTTTGATTAGGGTCTTGAGGTGCTATGTCTAGATCAGATTCACAAGAAGTGAATAGAAATATCCCAACTAAAAAGATGATTGTATATGTTGTAAATTTCATAGTTAATTTATTTAAAAATTATAATTAATTCCTAATAAGTAGGTTCTTCCTCTTGGATAAATAGTATTATCTATTCCAATCGAATCTAACTCAGGATCAACTCCTGAATAATCGGTAATGACAAAAGCGTTTTGTAAGCCCATCCAAAACCTTAGACTGGTGGATTCTCTTTCAAAACCTCTTAGGGTATATCCCAAGGTGATATTATCCATTCTTAAAAAAGACGCATCTTCTACGTAATAGTCAGATAGAAAAACATCATCGGATCTAGAAAAGTTGGTTTCTAGCACATTTGCTGGCAGATTTCTTGGAGCTCCAGCTAAATTTAAGTTCAATAATTGAGCTCTTGACGAGTTCACATTATTATAAACATCATTTCCAAAACTAGCTCTTAAGTTAAAGTTGAAATCGAAATTTTTGTAAGTCAGATTAGATTGGAAACCCATTAATACATCGGCCTGACCTTTTCCAGAAACATAACGGTCCCTGTCGTCAATATTTCCATCGCCATTTAAATCAGCGTAAGCGCCTTCAATAGGCAGACCTGCTTCATCATAAAGCTGAGCATAAGTAAAGAATGATCTCGGCCATTCACCTTCTCGAATTACCTGAATAGTGGACCCAGTTCCTCCTGAGATACCTCCAACTAGAATATCCTGATCAAAAGCCAAATTAGTAATTTCTCGGTCTATAGCCGTAAAGTTATAGTTGATATTCCAATTGAAATCATCTTGCCTCACGACATTATAGTCTAAATTAACTTCAATTCCTTTTGAGACAAATTCTCCAATATTTTGTACACCTTCATTAGAGAAGTTAGCACCATCGGTTACTGGAACAGGGGATAATAAATCATCAGCGGTACGCTCAAAGACATCTACTGAGCCAGAGAGTCTTCTGTCGAATAGTTCAAAATCGACCCCCAAATTAATTTCAGTTACGATTTCCCATTTAATATTCGGGTTTGTGTAGAGTGGCTGGAAAGGAGTAATCGGTTCGATAGTAACTGGTTGTGATGGATCTTCAGGGGTATTACCAAATAGATATCGTTGATTTGATAAACCAGTTTGGTAACGTCTTAAATAATCAGAAGAAGAGTCTCCAATATCTTGCTGACCTGTTTGTCCCCAGCCAGCTCTCACTTTCAAACTATTGATAACATTGCTATCCGCTAGGAAACTCTCTTCACTCAACTGCCATGCTGCAGAAAAGGAAGGAAAGAATTCAAATCTATTTTCTGGACTAAATCTAGATGTTCCATCTCTACGAATAGATGCATTTAAGAAATACTTGTCCTTAAAGCTGAAATTTGCCCTTGTAAAGTAACCCAATAAAACAACATCATCTTCTATAACTGTTCTTGGTTCCTGAGCATTTGGGTCTAAGAGTTCATTGGTAGTAAAACTTTCCTCTTCAAATTTTTGATAAGAATAACCTGCAGTTGCTTTTAGTCCAAAATCATTGAACTCATTTTCATAGACAAAATAGGTGTCTAATGAGGAGTTGGTAAGTGTATTTGAATATCTGGATTCATTCCCAATAAATTCGCCTTGTTCAGCATTTACTCCGAGTGCAGAGGTGCTAGGTCTCGTTAAAGATCCACCACTTTCAGTCCTATCCAAACCTAAATTGGTGACCAATCTCAGTTCTGGTAAAAAGTGAAACTTATAGTCTAAATTAAGATTACCATAAACACGATCAGAATTACTAACGTTTCGAGTTTGAAGCAATTGAGCCACTGGATTTCTGGGAACGTTAGATGAAGCAGTTCCATCGTCATCTAAAAACTCGAAAAATCCCCCAAAAGGTGAGCTTGGGTCCCTGACAGGTTGGGTAGGGTCAAAGGTGATAGCGTTTCCTTCTACACCATCCGCAAAACGATTATCTTCGTTACTATAATTGGCGTTTAAACCAATTTTAAGATGATTGTCGAATAACCTTGGGTTTAAAGACAGTGAGGCAGTGGTTCTGTCAAACTTAGAGGTACGACGTAAACCTTCTTGATCTGACCTGTTTAAGGATAAACGCGTCGGGATTTCACCAAATAAGGCCCCTCTTACACT
>CAZOAD010000143.1:422-2793 GCA_964577705.1 uncultured Mesohalobacter sp. | reverse complement strand
ATTGAAAATTTGAGGTATAAAAAAGAACTCGAAAACGTCAATTTTTTGGTTGAAGTTGAAAAAAAGTGAGTGGATTCTTTTTTATAAATCATCCAAAACTGATACAACTTATGTGAAATTATCAAAAGCACTGATATTCAGATTTAAATTGATTTTCAGAACTAAATTCTAGTAAGACCAAAATGTCAGATCTCAAATTTGTAGAGTCAATTTTGTAAAAGACTAATTATATTCAATTCAACGATTCAGTTATGAAAGAATTAAGCACAGCAGTCATCATTTTGATCAAGGAAATTATCCAGGCTATCGGTGAGTGTATTAAAGCGACGAAGTCAAAAGCTCAATAAACAAAGCTTTACCACTATTTTCGTTTATCTACAGCCTCTTCATCAAAAGCTATTAAATTGAATAGCTCTCGCATTCGGCTTCGTACTCGATTGCCATAACGGTCTTCAAGTTCTTCTGCATTAAGATTAGTTGTAGCATGTGTTTTAATCTTTTTTCTGGATTTTAAATACAAATCGTAGCGCGACAGAAGGACTTCTCCCATAACGTTTAAATCTTTGCCATAAAACCTGCCCGAGGGCTCTACGCCTAAGTCATCAAAACAATACAACTTAGAATTACCGAAGTCCTCCACAGTTTTAAAGCCTAAATGATTAAATCCAAATGTGACATTACGACAAGGGATGACTTCATAAGGGCGTTGCAATGGAACAATGTACCGTAGTAATTTCATCAAACTGGTTTTACCACAGCCTACTGGACCCGACAACAGTATCCCTTTAGTTGGATCAATGCCGTATTTATCACAATTGGTTTTATCACGGATAAAGTAATTACAGAGTTTGATAAGAATAGCCTCGTCGTCTTTGTAAATTTTAAATTTCTCACCGAAGAGGAGTTTACCTTTTTCGTTCAAGTAGATGAGAATTTTATCAAAATCATAGCGAACATGTTTCCCATCAAATTCGCCCAGAGAATATTCTTTATCTCCTTCCATTATTTTAGAGGGGTTGTCCATAATTTTTGTGTTTAGTAGTCCGTAAGTTGTCCTCAATTTGGGACGCTTGCTTTTTGTTTGTTTCGTTTTTTTCTGCAAGTAATTCGGTTCTATCCATCCAATTAATCGCTAGGCCATGCCAGTCTCTAATGGGTTCCCCGTCACTGGTCTTCCAATGCTTAGCTTCATAATGGTTGAAGAATTTTTTTGCTTCATCGATTTCAAATCCATTTTTTTCAAAAAAAAGAAAAACAGCCTGCCTGCCTTTTGGCTGTTTATTAATATTTACTTGTTTGTTATTGTTTATATTAGATACCAATGCTTGTCCACTGATGGGACGGTGTGGGTCCACTACTTGTCCAGTAGTGGGACACTGGTGTCCCAGTTGTGGTTCATTTTTGGGACTGTAGTGTTCCGCAAGTAGTTCTAGTTTGGGATCGTAGTGTCCCATATCTGTACCACTATTAGTATCAAGAACAGACATCTTAATCTTACTGCCTTTGAAAGGATTATTCGATGGAAAATACCAGAGGTAACTCCAGGCATCTAAATCGGTCACACATCTGTGATAGGTTGATTTTGAACCTAATTTGGCTAGTCTCATGATTTCATGTCTACTGACGTAAAATTCATTTGCAAAACGACAGCTGTTCCACTCCTGAAACAAAGCCATGTATAAACTGATATGGGAAGGATTTAGGCGATCGTCAGAGTGGAATTTTTGAAAAGCTGCGTTGAGAAGCTTTATGTAATTCATAGCCTTAAGAATTAAAATCGTGATGAACCCGATTGGCTTCCATGACGCTTTGAATTTCTGTGGCATCATAGTAAATAATTCCTCCTACTTTGGTATAGGGTAATGTCCCATTAATCCTCAAATTTTGTAAGGTTCCCGGACTTATCTGTAATAAATCCATCACTTCTGAAGATTTCAGGTATTTTTTTAATTGTCCCTTACTTTGTTTTGTAAGAAGGATTTTAAGTTCTTCAAATAGTTCTGTTTTAAAATCTCGAAGATCGTCTGAGGTGATAATTGATGTTGGCATGATAAAACAAATTTTATGGCTAACACATTCTAATTGATATTGTCTAGCCTGGTTTAACTTTTGTTCTATAAAATTGATGCTTTTTAACTGGCATCTTTCACCACATCACACGTAGTACGTTAGAATTTAACTTTTCATTGAATTTGATGGAGAATACTAATGTTTGTTCAGTTTGAATGGATCTGTGCTTATAAGGTCTAGTTGGGGTTTGAAGAGTAACTGTTTTTCGTAGTTACGATATACTACGGTAACTTATTTTTCATCGTCTTGCCTTCTTTCTATATCTAAAAGCAAATTATCCATGGCGAGTCTATCGTTTACA
>CAZOAD010000143.1:0-412 GCA_964577705.1 uncultured Mesohalobacter sp. | reverse complement strand
CATTGAAATTGATTGATAATATTACTATTTATTGATTTTGAAGAGGTTTAGCTTATAAAAAATCTGATTGTAATTTAGTAGGTAAACTTGTTCGTAGTTCCTATTGACGTCGACAATTTATTTTTCATCGTCTTGCCGCATTTTGGCCTCTAAATCACTAGCAATTTGGTATAAATATTTAGTCCTGGGATCTTTTCTGGCCTTCATTTCACTGTAGGTTTTATAGTAGTTATCAAGTTTGATATTAAAGAAATCTTCAAAAGCTGAAACGATGGTTTTTAGGTCAACTGTTCCGTGGTTAATATCGCCTTGTTGATAAAGTCCGTAGATGATTTCTACCAACGACACTTTAGAGCCTGACCAGACCAGTAATTTAGGTTGACGCTCACGAAAGTTACCACTGCTGCCAGGC
>CAZOAD010000142.1:0-2830 GCA_964577705.1 uncultured Mesohalobacter sp. | reverse complement strand
GCCTACTTCTACTACTTCTTCCTCCACCGCCAATCGGGTGTTGAGATTCTGGTTGCAGAACTCAATCAGATTAGGCAGAGCCGTTTTGTTGGCGTACCAGTCCCCTCCACCGTTGTATTTGAGCTTGGCGATTCTGATACCGGCAGTCTGCTGGGCCGAGGTAGCCTTTACCCCAATCGTGCAGATCAACAAAAAGGTCAGAAAAAAGCTATATTTTATCATAACTGTATTACATAAACAAAAAACCGTCTGAAAAGACGGCTTAAGTAAGTTAAAAGGTAATTGATCTCCACTAAGTTCACAAATTGCCCTGAAAGTTTTCTTTCTTTTTGATGTTGAAAGTATACAAAAACCTCAGCGCAAAATTATCGGTTCCCCGGTTACCCATAGCTGGCAGCCCTTGAATCGTTATCTGATGCTGGTTTCTCCATACATCTTCTTGTACGGTAATGAAGCGGCCCAGTCTCAACCCAATCTCCAACTGGTTTTTCTTTCGCATCACAGCATATAGCAATTCCACAGCTGGTTGTAAAATTAAATACTCAGTGTAGGCCTGGACTGTTCTGGAAGAGGTAATCAGCGAATCAATACTAGTGTTTGTGATCTGGCTTCTCGAAAGAAGCATTGTGTAAGAAGCCAAATTAATATCTATGGCTGCGGTGAGCGTGAGACGTTTTTTTAAAATTGAGATCAGTTCTTGTTTGACGCCAAATCCATACATAAATCCTCTTACGCTGGTAGAGCGGAAGATCAAGTCTCCATCAATCTCCTGAGAAGACTGGTATGAATTAATTAAAGTCAGAGGAGCATAAATCTCCATAAAGCCAAAATCCTGACTCAACTCAAAGGTAAAGTTATTGGTGTAAGGTTCAATCGGCATTAAGTCAAGTTTGAGCAGTTCCTGGTTGATACTTTCTACGTCCAGGTAATTAGAACCAATATCAAATCCGATAGAAAAAACCGAATTTAATTCTTTGGTTCTGTTCTTAAGAAATTGTGCATCTACTCGTTGGCAGAAGAATAATATTAAAAATAAATAAGCTACAAGTTTACTGTAAACTGATAAGTTTTGTTTTTTCATAAATTGAGTAGAGTAGTTAACATGGTTAGCCTATGAAGATTATTATTCCACAAATTTTGATTACATGAGGCTTAAAGCTCAGTCTCAATGAGCATTAATGCTTAATTTTTGTTTTTGATCTAGAAATGCTTAGTCATGCTAAAAAATTCTCATAGCTTTGAAAGTGTAGTACTACACAAAAAAAATTTAAGTTTATTCCAAAAAAATAACAAAAGAATGATAATTCACAAATTCTCACAAATTCTCACAAATTCCTTTTACTTTGTTTGCTAATACTCATTACATCTGTTTCATGCGAAGAGAAGGAAACTGATGTTATTAATAGCACGGACTTTAGCGATTTAGAAATAGCAGATGTAAGCTTCAATTTAACTGATGGTTCTTCAACAGCAAGTATAAATTCAAGTACAGACACCGTACAACTTGAATCTATATCTGTAACTTTGAACAGTATATCAGGAAATTATCCTGATGAATTTAATGAAGGCAATATGTCAAGTGGTACCATTTTCCTTGATAACGGATACGGCCATGATGCAGTTGCTGGAGATCATATTTACACTTCTACACATTATACCTTTCTTGGAAATGTATTTCAAATACCTGCAAACGGGACTATCAATGCATATAACCCTAACAATGGAGATTATCTGGAAAACTGGTATATAAGGGGTAAAGGCGACATTGCATATCCTGGAGATGATTGTTTAGGAGAGACTTGTCCTGAAACATCATTATTTGGTGGGCAAACATGGATATGTGTTTGTTTTACTGATGTAGAATGGTGTTTCGGTGACTGTCCTAGTTAAATTCTAAACAGTACAGCTCATGAAAAATTGAATTTCATGAGCTGTATATAGTTGATTAGCTATGTTCAATAAACCATCATTTATAATTCTGGCTTGTGCATTCTTTGTAGTTATTACCTTCTGGCGGAGCTTTTCTGCCTTATTTGGGTTTGAGGTAGATCTCAGCCCTGAAGTCAATATGTTTGTGGGAACTGTTGGGCGCGTAATACTTATCCTGTTGTGGTTAAGGCTGATTGTATCTTTAGGTTATACAAAGTTTAACGGCCTACGCCGAAGAACTTTAAGAAATCCTTATGCCCTACTTCCCCCGATGGGTATTATGGTTTTGATACTGTTTTTTAAATTCTTATCCCCAGAAAGTTTTAAGTGGTACGATATGTCCATCATTGCTTTTTTTTATCTTTCAGTTGGCTTGTCAGAAGAGTTATTGCTGAGAGGTATTGTGTTTCCTTTCTTTATTGAGAAGTTAGGAACCAGCAAGAGGATGATTTTCCTGGCTGCCCTCCTTTCTTCCGTCATTTTTGGACTGTTACATTTCATTAACTTGATGAACCCTGAGGGTAGTCTGGATGACGTACTAGGCCAGGTGATTACATCAGTGCCTGTTGGTTTCTTCTTTGCCGCCCTGATGCTGAAAGTAGAAAGTATATGGGCAGTAGCCCTGCTGCATGGCCTGGTCAATATTGCACTGGGCAGCTCAAGTCTAGAACCTGGCAATAGAGTCGTTGAGGATCCGAACTACGAGACCGATTGGGTATCGGTAATCACATTCTACGCTGTCTTTGGGTTGATTTTCATGAATGGTGTCTTGATCATTAAGAAAGTTGACAGTGAAAGAGTAAGGCGTCTACTTAATATAAGGCAGCATGCCACAAGTTAGGAAAATCAGCTGTAGAAACCTGAGCCAGTAGCCAAACGTAAAGCTACTCAAGCATAGCAA
>CAZOAD010000141.1:0-2925 GCA_964577705.1 uncultured Mesohalobacter sp. | reverse complement strand
TTAGTTGCTAATTAAAAATTATGAATTAATAATTTTTAATTTTATCTACCGTCTAAAACCTAAAAACCTATTTTAATTCCTCTCTCCATTAGGAGTTAAGCTCATATATATTAGTTTTGCCACTTGTAAATAAGCAGACTTATTATGGCGTACGATTTTAAGGCAATAGAGCACAAATGGCAAACCTATTGGGCAAAGAACCAAACCTTTAAAGCTAAGCAACCCCAAGAGTTCACAGGAGATCCCAAACCTCCTTTTTATGTGTTGGATATGTTTCCTTATCCATCGGGAGCCGGACTTCACGTCGGACATCCTTTAGGGTATATCGCCAGCGATATTTATGCGCGTTATAAAAGACACTCAGGTTATAACGTATTGCATCCGCAGGGCTACGATTCCTTTGGTCTTCCTGCCGAACAATACGCCATCCAAACGGGACAACATCCTGCTAAAACGACTGAAACCAATATCAAACGCTATAGAGAACAGCTCGATAAAATCGGCTTTTCTTTCGATTGGAGTCGGGAAGTACGTACCAGCGACCCTAATTATTACAAATGGACCCAATGGATTTTTATCCAATTGTTCGAGAGCTGGTACGATGAAGCCGAACAAAAGTCCAAGCCGATTTCAGAATTGATTTCTATTTTTGAAACCGAAGGCAATTTGAAAGCAAAAGCGGTTTGTGATGACGATACTGCTTCATTTTCAGCTGAAGACTGGAAGGGTTTTTCCAATGATGATAAAGAACGTCTCCTGTTAAATTATCGACTCACCTACCTAGCCGAAACTGAGGTGAACTGGTGTCCGGCACTGGGTACTGTTTTAGCTAACGATGAAATCGTAAACGGGGTTTCCGAACGTGGAGGACATCCGGTGGTCAGAAAAAAAATGAAACAGTGGAGCATGCGGATTTCGGCCTTTGCCGAGCGACTACTTTCTGGACTAGAGGATTTGGACTGGACCGAGAGTCTTAAAGAAACCCAAAGAAACTGGATCGGAAAATCGGTTGGAGCACTAATAGAATTCCCCATCCTATCCTTCCCCAAAGGGGAAGAGAATGCAAAGCTAGGCTATATGACTGGAGGGAATAATTCACATTTACTTATTGAAAAAGCAAAAGAAAATCGCAACAACCCTACTGAAGCTGAAAAAATTCTCTGGATACAACTTCGAGGTAAAAAGTTATCAGGATATAAGTTTAGACAACAACATCTAATTGGTGATTATATTGTAGACTTTGTTTGCTTATCAAAATCTTTGGTTGTTGAAGTTGATGGGGGATATCATAATGAAACCAAAGCCTATGATGAGGAACGAACATCATTTTTAAATAAAAAAGGTTTTGAAGTTATCCGTTTTAATAACGAAGAAGTCATTGGAAATATAGATGAAGTTCTTGATCAAATAAAAACCAAGCTTGATCAATTATCTTCTTATGATAAGAGTAAAGCTAATCCCCTTTCCTCTGGAGAGGGGCAGGGGGAGAGGATTTCGGCTTTTACGACAAGACCAGATACGATTTATGGGGTTTCTTTCATCACTTTGGCACCAGAACACGAACTTGTAGATGAGATCACCACAGATGATCAGAAAAAAGAAGTTGAAGAATATGTGAAAGCCGCAGCCAAACGCAGCGAACGCGACCGTATGGCCGATGTCAAAACTATTTCAGGAGTGTTTACCGGCGCTTATGCTGAGCATCCACTCACTCAGGAACCTATACCGATCTGGATTGGTGATTATGTGTTGGCGGGTTACGGAACAGGAGCAGTTATGGCAGTACCTTGTGGGGATCAGCGGGATCATGATTTTGCCAAACATTTCAACATTCCAATTCCGAATGTGTTTGAAGGCATCGATATTTCCGAAGAAGCCCACACCGACAAATCCAATGCGACCAAAATCGCTAACTCAGAATTTCTTAATGGTTTGGGGGCTTTAGAAGCCATCCCCAAAGCCATCGAAGCGCTTGCCGATAAGGGCGTTGGTGAGAAAAAAACCAATTATAGATTACGCGATGCGGTGTTTTCCAGACAGCGGTATTGGGGAGAACCCTTCCCGGTCTATTATGTCAACGGACTGCCAAAAATGATAGCAGAACAACACTTGCCGCTAGAGCTACCTGAAGTGGAGAAATACCTTCCCACCGAAGATGGCGCACCACCTTTAGGTAGGGCTAACGACTGGGCCTGGGATACAGCAGCTATTGAAGTAGTGTCTAATGATAAAATTGATCATAAAACGGTTTTTCCACTAGAACTCAATACCATGCCAGGCTGGGCTGGAAGTTCCTGGTACCTCTTCCGTTATATGGAAGAGCAGAACAACCGAGATAGTCATATCGCTTCTGAGGAAGCTCTGAACTATTGGAAAAACGTGGACTTGTACATTGGCGGTAGCGAACACGCTACTGGACATTTACTGTATTCACGGTTCTGGACCAAATTTCTGAACGATAGAGGCATTCTTCCGGTGAACGAACCTTTTAAAAAGCTGATTAACCAGGGGATGATTCTTGGAGAGAGTGCATTTGTTTATAGATGGAATTATAATATTGGTGGTGATAAGATTAAAACAATATTTATTTCTAAAGCTATTATTGATGAATGCATTACTAATGAAGAAATGTTGATCAATTATAGCGAATCAGTTGCAAATCAAATTTATAATATATTAGAAGGTGCTCAATTAAAATCATCTAAAACTCAAATTTCTCACTTTTCTCCTCTGCATGTTGATGTCTCCGTAGTCAACTCTTCTAATCAATTAGATATAGATAGTTTAAAAAGCATAAAACCAGAATTTAAAGATGCCTACTTTATCACTAATGAAGAAGGAAAATTTGTTGTGGGTCGTGAAGTCGAAAAAATGTCTAAATCCAAATTCAATGTGGTCAATCCAGATGATGTGTGTGAGGAGTAT
>CAZOAD010000140.1:0-2949 GCA_964577705.1 uncultured Mesohalobacter sp. | reverse complement strand
CATTTTAAAGTTCTCTTCCCAGTAACATCACAAATAATAGCGTCTAAAAGACTTAGTAAACGTTCTGCCGTTTGTATAGCTGCAAATGTTAAATGAATCAATTTTGCTGTTTCATTCATGCTTAAGCATTTATAACTTTTAAAGATTACATAAACTACTACTCCTTCACTCTTCAAAACACACTTTTTCAAAAAATCGGGATAAGAAATAAATTAATCTTTATTAATTATAGTTGGTTCAGGTATCAACTATTATTTTTACATAAAATATAATCTATGGTTGATCTTAATAGTAAAAATGCATTTGTAACAGGATCTAGTCGAGGTATTGGACAACAAATAGCTATTGGATTAGCTAATTTAGGTTGTAACGTTATTATTCACGGTAGAACACTTGAAAATTGCGAAAACACATTACAACTTTTAAAACCCGTTGGTGTAAATGTTTATTGTGTTTACGGGGAATTATCAAACGAAGAAGGCATTACTAGTGTAATAAATCAGGTTAAAGATTTAGGCATTTCAATAGATATTCTCTACAATAATGCAGCTATTATGACAACCTATAAAGATGATTATTGGAGTCATAACTGGGAAGAATGGATGACGAGTTTGAAAACTAACGTACTCAGTGTATATTTTTTAAGCAGTGCCTTTATTCCAGCCATGATAGATAATGGCTTCGGAAGAGTTGTCAATCTAGTTTCCGGAATTAAGGACCAACCAGAGTTGTTACCGTATAGCGTTTCAAAATGGGCAGCTTCCAAGATTACAATTGACCTTGCAGTAAAATTAGAAGGGACTGGTGTAAGAGTAAATTCTTTGGATCCACAGTGGATTTCTACAGATTTGGGTGGTGAATTTGCTGATCATTCGATTGATGAGGTTTTGCCTGGAGCACTCAAGCCTGTTTTGATAGAAGATGACGGACCTAATGGAATTACCTTTTCTGCGATTGAGTAAACCAAAGCCATGATCAGTATTAGTACAATTTCTAACATAAACACTGAGTTTTTATAACCTAAACTATAATAAGCTTATTTTGAAGAAACCTTTTCAAGTATTACTCAATTTATTTCCGAGGCCTTTTTTAATCCGAATTAGTTTACTTCTAAAGCCCCTTTTGCTTGTTCTTTATAGAGGAAATAACTACAAGGATCCTATTGATGGGAAAACCTTTTCTAAGTTTTTACCTTACGGATATGAAAAGGAAAGACCAAATGTTTTGAGTCCCTCCACACTTTCACTTGAAAGGCATCGACTCCTCTGGCTATATCTTCTGAATAAAACTGATTTTTTTACACGTGAACAAAAAGTCCTGCATTTTGCACCAGAGCAGGCTTTTTATAAACGTTTTAAAAGTTTGGATCACCTGGACTATACGACTACCGACCTCAATTCGCCTATTGCTGATGTGAAAGCTGACATCTGCGATCTTCCGTTTAAGGACAACAGCTTCGACACCATTATATGCAATCATGTTTTAGAACATATTAAAGACGATACTCTAGCCATGCAAGAGCTTTACAGGATACTTAAACCGAAAGGTATGGCTATTCTACAAATACCTCAGGATTTGAAACGAGAAACAACTTTTGAAGACGATTCAATTACAGATCCAAAAGAAAGAGCCAAAATATTTGGCCAATATGACCACTTAAGAGTTTATGGGCTTGACTTCTTCGCTAAATTAAGATCTATAGGATTTGATGTAGATGAAGTAGATTTGACATCAGAATTAAGTGATGCCGAAATTGATTATTATAGACTTCAAAAAGGAGAAATTATTCCTGTTTGCTTTAAACCCGCTTAAAATTCTTCAATAGCATTCTTCAAGGCTTTGGAAATAAATGATTTTTGATTCCCCCTATTATCACTATAGATAAGAACTACATCTAAGTTTGTATTGGATTTTAAATACGCTTTAGTCTTTTCTAAGCCCATTGCCATAAATGCAGTAGCATAGGCATCTGCCTCTGCACAGGTCTTCGTGATTACTGAAGCCGATAAGATATCAGACTTCTGCGACTTTCCTGTTTTAGGGTTAATCGTATGAACATACTTCTCTCCAGTAATTGAATCTACTCTATATTTTCTATAGTTTCCAGATGTAGCTAATGATTGGTCATACAAATTTACACCGTACTTCAATTCTCTGGAGCCATCTTCTAAAGGCATTTCGATACCAACTTTCCAAGGTCGCTGATTAAGTAGGTTTTGGCCCAAAACTTTAACCTCCCCGCCTATTTCAACCAAATAATTTTCAGATCCTTTAGATTCTAAATAATCCCCAAAAACATCAACGGTATAGCCCTTAGCAATAGCATTAAAATCCAGATAAAGAACTGGTGAATTTGATGTTACTTTTGACTGTGATGTAAGTTGAATTTTATCAAATCCAACATATTGATGAAGTGAATCTATATCTTGATCGGTGACACCTTCAGAATAACCATCAGGACCAAATCCGTAAGCATTGACCAGTATTCCCACACTTGGATCAAAATAACCCTCAGTGTCTTGAAAGATACTTTTCGAAGTCTGAAAAACTTTCTTAAAATGATGATCCACTACAATCGAGGAATCTCCAGAATTTATTTTAGATATATCAGAATCTTTGATGTACGTACTCATCGAAGAATTGATGACTTCGAGGAGTGAATCGATTTCTTTGGGCTGGACTTCGTAATCATCTGAAAAATACTTAACTGAATACGTAGTTCCTAAAGCTTGTCCCTGAAGAGTTTTGATGGAAGTTGATTCTCCACATGAAATGAAAATAAAACCAATACATACTAATAAATTTTTCATTTGATTTCTATTAAGCCAGAATAATTAAGCACATAATCTTCTTCAGAATCTACAGGCAATTCATAACTGATTGAGTTGGCTATCCCTACTCCAGCGTAAAAGGTTTTTGCCTTAAAATTCACACCATGCTTAGACACCT
>CAZOAD010000139.1:0-2996 GCA_964577705.1 uncultured Mesohalobacter sp. | reverse complement strand
CGAGATAGTCATATCGCTTCTGAGGAAGCTCTGAACTATTGGAAAAATGTCGATTTATATATTGGCGGTAGCGAACACGCGACAGGACATTTACTGTATTCAAGGTTCTGGACCAAGTTCTTGAACGATAGAGGTATTCTTCCGGTGGACGAACCTTTTAAAAAGCTGATCAATCAGGGTATGATTTTGGGAGAGAGTGCTTTTGTAAAAAGGATTGGGAACACCTATTATTCAGAGGATGTTAGTGTTGATGGAGATTATCAGAAAATTCACGTCGATGTATCTGTTGTCGATACGTCCAATAAATTAGACATTGAGGCTCTTAAGTTGCTAAAACCCGAATTTAAAGACGCTGACTTTATCCTTAATGAAAAAGGAGATTTTATAGTGAGTAGAGAAGTCGAAAAAATGTCTAAATCCAAATTCAATGTAGTCAATCCAGATGATGTTTGTGAGGAGTACGGTGCTGATAGCTTACGTCTTTACGAAATGTTTCTGGGGCCTATAGAACAGGCTAAACCCTGGAACACCGCCGGCCTTTCGGGGGTGCATAATTTTTTGAAAAAGCTTTGGAAATTATACCACAATGGAGACCAGTTTGAAGTCACCGAAGATTCAGCCTCTAAAGAATCTTTAAAAACTTTACATAAAACCATCAAAAAAGTGACTCAGGATATTGAAGACTTTAGTTTCAATACCTCGGTATCCACCTTTATGATTTGCGTGAATGAGCTCACTCAGCAGAAATGTAAGTCCAGAGAAGTTTTGGAACCCTTAGCTATATTAATTTCACCTTATGCGCCGCATATTGCGGAAGAGCTATGGGAAGGATTGGGCCACTCGGGTAGTATATCAGAAGTTTCTTATCCTAAGTTTGACGAACAGTACCTCAAAGAAGAGGCTAAAACTTATCCGATTTCGTTTAATGGTAAAATGCGATTCACCATGGATCTTTCGCTGGAATTGAGTAAAGACGAGATCGAAGAGATGGTAATGGCCGATAAGCGCACCCAAAAACAACTGGAGGGCAGAACCCCTAAAAAGGTGATTATTGTTCCGGGTAAGATTGTGAATATTGTGGGATAGTATTGTCATTCTGTCCCGATAGCTATCGGGATCAGAATCTAATTTATCAATCACTTGATTTAGAACCTGAAACAAGTTCAGGTTGACAAAGATGCTCCTGCCTTCCGGAGCGAAACGCAGGCAGGTCCGCGGTGACAACCTTATCTTATAAAAATAGAGATACCCCGATGGCTTTGCCTCGGGGTATGTAGTTAATGCGCTTCCAGCCAGTTTTGCCCGGTTCCCATATCCACATCCAGAGGAACATCGAGTTGAAAGGCGTTTTCCATTTTGTCTTTGACCAAAGCTTTTAGCTCTTCAAGCTCATCCTTGTGCGCATCGAAGATCAATTCATCATGCACCTGCAAAAGCATTTTGGATTTGAAATTCTTTTCTTCCATCGCCTCGTAGATATGAATCATGGCTACCTTAATGATATCGGCTGCGCTTCCCTGTACCGGAGCATTTACGGCATTGCGTTCGGCGGCACTGCGAACGACATTATTTCTGGCATTAATGTCTTTTAAGTATCGACGTCTGCCCATTACCGTTTTCACATAACCATGTTCTTTGGCAAACTCTACCTGATCGTCGATATAGTCTCTGAGTTTAGGGTAGGTTTTGTAATAAGTTTCAATCAGTTCCTTGGATTCGGTTCTGTTCAGGTCGGTTTGATTGCTCAACCCAAAGGCTGAAACGCCGTAGATGATCCCAAAATTCACGGTCTTAGCATTGCTTCGCTGTTCCCGGGTAACGTCTTTGATATCCACATCAAACACTCGAGCAGCAGTAGAGGCATGAATATCCTCCCCATTTTTAAAGGCTTCGATCATGGTTTCTTCCTGACTTAAAGACGCTATAATTCTCAGTTCGATCTGGGAGTAATCGGCAGCCAGTAAAACATAGTTTTCATCTCTGGGCACAAAGGCTTTTCGTACCTCGCGCCCGCGTTCGGTTCGGATAGGGATGTTTTGCAAGTTTGGATTGTTGGAGCTTAAACGACCAGTTGCTGCTACAGTCTGCATAAACTCAGTGTGAACCCGCTTGGTTCTCGGGTGAATTTGTTTCGGTAAGGCATCGACATAGGTGCTCTTCAATTTAGACAATTGCCTCCACTCCAGGACTTCTCTTACGATTTTATGGTCTTTCTTATAGTCGGATAAGACATCTTCTGCCGTGGAGTATTGTCCTGACTTGGTTTTTTTAGGTTTTTTGGCGATTTCCAATTTACCAAATAAGATTTCCCCCAGTTGTTTTGGTGAGCCAATATTAAATTCTTCTCCAGCTTCCTCATACACCGATTGTTCTAAACGTTCGATGTCCTTATTTAGCTTTTCTGAAATGTTTTCCAAAGTCGACTTATCCAGATTGATGCCTTCTAGTTCCATAGCAGCTAAAACCCTTAATAATGGGATTTCCATGTCTTTAAATAAGGGCTCATTGGAAGCTTCTTTTAATTCTTTATCAAAAAAGGTCTTGAGTTGAAAGGTGATATCGGCATCTTCAACAGCATATTGGGTTTGGTCTTCCAGATCCACACTTCGCATCGACTTTTGGTTCTTGCCCTTGCCAATCAACTCTTCGATAGGCTGAGGCGAGTAGTTGAGGTAAGTCTCTGCCAGAATATTCATGTTGTGACGCATGTCCGGATTGATGATGTAGTGAGCCAGCATGGTATCGAATAAGGGCCCTTTTACTTTAAGGTTATAATTGGCTAGGACCTTGATGTCATATTTCAAATTTTGACCAATTTTCTCGATATCTTCCGATTCGAAGAATGGCCTGAGGACTTCAATTAACTCTTTTGCCTCTTCTTTAGCTTCAGGAAAAACCACATAATACCCTTTATGAGCTTCCCATGAAAAAGCAATACCGACCAATTCTGCATCCAGGGTTTTAAGGCTTGTGGTTTCAGTATCAAAACATACCGA
>CAZOAD010000138.1:0-3079 GCA_964577705.1 uncultured Mesohalobacter sp. | reverse complement strand
AGGATAATACGATAACAGCATATTGACTGACTTGTATGCTGCCAGCAATGATCTCTTTGGTTGCCAGGGCGATGTTTAAAATCGGTATCCAAACCGTCTGCCAGTTCAATTCCACGCTTGGCATTAAGGCCACCATCGCCGGGATAATCACCACAAAATTGAGAGGAGTCACTATACTTTGTGCCTCCTTAAAGCTCTTGGCACGTATCACGATGGCAGAGAGCAGTCCGGCAAAGAAAATACTTAACGGAAACAGCATTCCAAAGAGCATTACGATGAATTTTGTACTCAAAATATCGTTGATAGAGTCTAAGAAGTCGAGCGGGATATCGGGTAAAAACTTCAAACCGACCATCATCCCTAAAATCGTCATAAAGGCGGCTGAAAGCCCAACGATAGAAATCGTGATCATCTTACCGACTAAAATTTTAAAACGGGAGGCGGGGGAGGTCAACAGCGTTTCTATGGTGCCTCGCTCTTTCTCACCGGTGATGAGGTCGATGGCCGGATACATGCAGCCTAAAAAGCAAAAGATGATAAAGATGTAGGGTAAAAATCCGCCCACGGTTTTGCCGATTTGTTCCTTTTGAGAAGCGATGTCTTGTTTAGAAATCACAATAGGGGTTAAGGCTTCCGCCGAAATGTTTAACTCCTGAATTCTATCGTCCAGAATTTGAGATTTCAAGAGGCCTATTTTTTCGGAAATTCTATTATAAAGCAGAAGGTTAGTCGATTTATAATACAGATTGAGATTGGCAGAACCCATACCATCGATCTTGGACATAAAATCGGGATCAAATTCCAGGACTGCATCCAGCTCGTCGTTTTGGATGGCTGTTTTTCCTGTCTCCAGGTCAACATCGTCCAGAAGCACAAAGCTATCGCCTTCAAATTCGCTGCGTATGGAGGCTGGAGCATCGATGAAAGCGATCTTCAAGGCTTTTGTTTCTTCCTTATCCAACAGGATCTTTTGTAGCTTAGTGACTCCAAATAGCAACAAGGGAATAATAAGGGCAGGGACAATGATGGCCGAAATTAGGGTGCGTTTGTCCCTTAGGGTATCGGTTAATTCTTTTTTGATGACTGTAAAGATAACGTTCATAGGAGATGGTATAAGGTTAGGCAGGCGTTTGAGCTTGATTGACGGTTTGGATAAAGGATTCGGTGAGCGACTGTCCCGAAGATTTCTCTCTGAAGCTATCCATGCTGTCATTGTAGACCAGTTGCCCTTTGGTGATGATGGCTAGGTCGTCACACAGCAAATCGACTTCACTCATGATATGAGAGGAGAAAATTATGGTCTTGCCATCGGCCTTACATTGCTTGATCAACTCTATAATGCTGTTGGCGGTGATCACATCCAGACCCGAGGTAGGCTCATCAAAGATGACCACGCTGGGATCGTGAATCATAGTCCTGGCGATAGAAACCTTCTGCTTCATCCCGGTAGACAACTGACTGATAGGCTTCTTCTGAAACTCATGAATATTCAATTGATCGAAGAGCATCTCTTTACGCTGCAAAAAGGTATTCTTGTCCATCCCGTGTAAATCGGCGAAGTACTTAACGATCTCGCCAGGGTTGAGCCGGTCGTATAGGTTGGTAGATCCGGTGAGGAAACCAATTTTACGGCGTACCGCCTGAGCTTGCTCTTCCACATTTAAGCCATCGACCAAAATTTCTCCCGAAGAAGGCTTAAGAATGGTAGAAATCATTCGTAGCAGGGTCGTTTTTCCAGCCCCATTGGGTCCTAAAAGGGAAAATACCCGGCCTGGCTGACAGGTAAAACTGACGTCATTGACCGCATAAATGGAAGAGGCCTTAGTTTGCAGCTCTTTCTGCTTCTTTTTGCTGAGCTGATATTGCTTGGATACGTGTTGAATTTCAATCATCGTTCGGATTTGGTTTTAAATTCATAAGTAGCAGGCTTATTGTCTACTTCAAGACTTGAGCCTAAATTCACTCACTTTAGTTGATTAGTTGGTCTGTTTTAATGCTGAAATGTTACAGTTTTATAAAAATTATTTGATAGCTGATGTTAAGTTTAAATGTGTTGCATTTGAAACCTTATGTTAAAGTGCCTGAAAAAAAATTTGTTTTATTTTGATTCAAAAGCACACCGTGTAAATGTTATAATTCCAGGACTAATAGCTTTTCATAAGTTCATTAGGTTTTTCTCCTATTGCGAATAGTGAAAATCACGACTAAATCAAGCATCCACTCGAAGTAACCCTTAACCCAAACCCTAGATTCATTTCATCAGACGTGAAAATGAAATTTAATACGATTAATACTACACTAACAATGATTACAATGAGTGGTAAATTCTTTTTCTTCATCTCAAAAATGGAATGGCAGGGTAATATTTATTTTTTTGTCCTTTCTGACTTCTCCTGATGTTTAGGGTAATTAAAAATATATTGTATAAATACATAACTATGATGGCTAAACTTATAACTGAGAAATCTGAGAATAACACAGGTAATGCATACAAGAAGTTTATAGTTAAGGGTATAAAAGAACCTTTAGAGGCAATAATTAAAACGAGATAAAGCATCAAAACCCAGGTGATCTGAAAGCTGATTAGTTTTTTACCGGTATCATCAACAAATTTTATCTTTTCCCTTTTTAAAACCCACATGACCAGCGGAATAATAATACTTAAGAAAGGCTGAATTAAAACGCTAATGGCACTTAAATTTAAAAGGGTTAAATAACCTTTATCTTCTACATCTGTCCATTCCAAAAGATCATCTGGAGTTACTCCCAAAGCCTGAGTTAATTTTATAAGTGTATCTCCTCTTGGAACGGATTCTCCTTTTTCTACCCGTTGGATTGTTCTTAAGCTTAATTTTGATTCCTCAGAAAGTTGCTCCTGAGAAAACCCTTTTCGAGTTCGTAAATCTTTAATTTTAATCGCTAAGTTTTGATTATTCATTTTAAAATAGTTTAATAATTACTCAGCAAATATATTTTGAAGTCCTGTTTTTGCTTGCGTCACTATTATGACAATCTTACGACACTTTTGCCAAAGCAGTCGATCACAAGCAATGTCCTGATCTTTTGTAAATGATATTTG
>CAZOAD010000137.1:0-3086 GCA_964577705.1 uncultured Mesohalobacter sp. | reverse complement strand
GAAAATATAACATGATTTTTTTAAATTAAGGAATCTTTGTAATTCATCTTAAATTTTTTTGTTTTTGAAAATGTGACTCGATAGGATCAGGTTTAGACTTTCTTTTAAAAATAGCTTTAGGTTGGTTTGGACCTGCTACATTTGATTGGACAATAAGTTAAACCCCGTTAACTTAGATCCAATGAAAAAAGACATATTTGATCTCTTGTATTGAGCAATTACTGACTTTTTATATTTGAAAACCCACCTTTATACAGTTCAATTTCTCGTTGATTTTGAATAAACATTAATTTGAGTGCTTCATCCGCTATCATCAAAGACTTTCCAGTGATGTGCATTTCACAGATTGGAGGTGAATATTTTTTTCTATTGTTAAAGGCTTTCCTCTCATAAGCTTACTCTTTTTTGATTTAGGAGATTTTTAATCAATTCCTTAGATCAATTTTAGTTTTTACCAAAGAGAGTCAAATCAATAAACTAACTGTTTTTCACATTATTCACTCCAAAAAACTTTTTGTGTTTCCACTAATTAATAGAATATTTGATTAAGGGTTTTTCTATGAATTAAAAAGAATTAGATGAGTAAAATAATAATTAATTTTTGTCCTACCGGCATGGTTCCAACTAAGGAGATGACACCTCATGTGCCTGTTTCACCTTCAGAAATCATAGAACAGACACATGAGGCATACGAAATTGGAATTACAATAGCGCATCTTCATGCTAGGGAAAAAGATGGAGTCCCTAGCTACAAAGCAAGTATTTATCAGGAGATCTTTGAAGGTGTGCGAAAGCACTGTCCAGATTTGATTATTTGTGGAAGCAGTTCGGGGAGAAATTTTCCAGAGTTCGAAAAGCGTTCTGAGTTGTTGGAACTGCAGCCCGATATGTGCTCACTTACCTTGTCTTCTTTAAACTTTTTGAAGCAAGCTTCAGTAAACGCACCCGATATCATAATTGGTTTAGCCAATAAAATGAAAGAAAATGGTGTCATTCCAGAACTAGAGTGCTTTGACCTTGGTATGATCAATTTTGGAAAATATTTAATTCAAAAGGGAATTGTGGAAGGCCCCTATTATTGGAACTTACTGTTTGGGAATATCGCTGGATTCCAAGCTCAATTAAATCATGTAGCCACAGCTCTACAAGAGATTCCAAGTGATCATTATGTGTCTTTAGCAGGATTGGGCAAATATCAGCTGTCAATCAACTCGATGGCAATATCGCAAGGTCTTGGTGTCAGAGTTGGGTTAGAAGACAACATTTGGTGGGATCGAGCTAAAGATCAGAAAGCTACTAATGCTCAGTTGGTAAAACGAGTTCATGAGCTTATCAAACTCAATCAAAAAACTTTTATGGAGCCAAAAGAATTTGGCAGATTGGGTTTTTACAATACCCTAAAGCAAGTTGAATTGTAATTTTTAATGGAATATCTAGGTGAGTCGAAACCGGTTAATTCTATCGAACCTTTAGTATCGGTTTGTGTCCCCACTTTTCAGCATGAAAAATTCATTGAAGAATGTCTAGCTAGTATCTTAAACCAGAAAACGGACTTTCCATTTGAGATTTTGATAGGCGAAGACGAAAGCCCGGACCGTACTCGAGAAATATGCAAAAAAATTGCCCTCGAAAATCAAGATAAGATTAGATTATTTTTAAGAAAAGACTCAAAAAAAATCAAACTATTTGGCAAAAAGGCAGGTAGGGGAAATCAATTGGGATTGTATGGGTCTGCAAGAGGGAAGTATGTTGCATTTTGTGATGGAGATGATTTCTGGTTAGATCCACTGAAGCTACAAAAGCAAGTAGATGCATTAGAATCATATCCTGAAGCTTACATGTGCATTACCAATTATAGCATAGGCAATAATGAAGGGGAAGTAAAAATCCTTCAGGGAAATAAAATATTTACAAAAAAAGAGCATAAGAAAATGTCTTATTTTGGACATGTTTCTTGTTGGTTGGTCAGAAATAGAATGAATTTACTCTTAAAGAATAGAATCATTCAAAAACCATTACCCTTGGATGCCATATTGTTTGCTTTTTATAAGCAAATGGGAGATATTTTTTACCTCTCCGATATCACTAGTGTGTATCGTTACAATCCCAACGGGTTATATCTAAGTCAAATCAACAAGAATAAGCATTTAGTGAATATTTCTAATGCTTGGTACAAATTCATATATATCGATAAGGATTTCACACATTTCTTCCGTTCCTTTTCTTATGAGTTGAAAAGATATTTTGCTCATTTGATAAATTAATCTCCCAATGATGATTTCAAAAGAAGAAAAATTTAAGCTGATACTATTGGGGCATAGTGAAGCAGGTGTCGGTTTAATGACAGATCTTGTAAACGAAAGCTTTGGAATTTCTCAGTTTGATGTGGTGAAAAATGTCGATTTGCCGGATTGCCAATTTGTCCCATCTTTATATGATATCCATTACTTTTCTGATAGAGAGTATGATTTCGAAGCAAATAAGCCTTTTATGGTCCAGTTTGGCGTTCAGCAATCCCATATACGGTTTATTTTATTTCAACACTTCAAGGAATTAGGAGGAATCTCCCAAGAAGATTATCTACCGGTAAGGCACAGACTAAGTTATGTTGCTCCGAGTGCTAGCTATCAGGGAGGTGTTTTGATTGAACCTCAAGCGGTTGTTTCTTCATTTTCTCGGCTGGGATTCGGTGTTTCTGTAAAGCGTTCTGCGTCAGTAGGGCATCATGCTTCCTTGGGGGATTTTGTAAGTATCAATCCAGCTGCAGTTTTATCGGGATATGTGGAAGTGGGTGAAGGAAGTGAGATTGGATCGGGGGCAGTTATTTCTAATAACATCAAAATCGGCAAGCGATCGCTGATTGGTGCTGGTAGCGTCGTGACAAAAGACATTCCTGACGGAGTGATTGCTTACGGAAATCCCTGTAAGGTGGTAAAAGAGAATTCCATTTGGAAAGATGTCTAGTCTATTTTCAAAATCTTAGCTATTCGTAACCAAGTCTCTGATATAAGGCCAAACCGTCTCAAAAACGATCTGATGCCCTTCTTCAGTAGGATGAATTCCGTCTGGTAGGTTCAACTCGGGAT
>CAZOAD010000136.1:0-3102 GCA_964577705.1 uncultured Mesohalobacter sp. | reverse complement strand
AATCTCAATCTATAAATTCTAAAGTAGTCTCGGCAGTCGTCTATAGCTCCGGAGCTCAAGTGACCTCAGAAAAAAAGATTAACCTGAGTAAAGGAACACAGACTCTTATTTTTGAAGATTTGTCCCCAAATATCGATGAATCCAGCATCATACTGAATGGTCTGGAACATATCAACCTCAATTCGATTTCATACGAAACCGATTACTTAAATGACATGAAGACCTCTAAGGCTTTGGAAGAACTCAAATCGCGCTTAAAAACCATTGAAAAAGAAAAGGTTTATGCAGAAAACAAGAGGGTTTCTCTGGAGAAATCAATCCTTCTCCTGGAAAAAAATCAAGAATTGAAAAGCAAAGAAAGTGAACTTAATGTTTCCAAAATAAAGGCCTATAAAGACTATTTTGCTAGTGAAATTGAAACGCTTAAGAACTCTATTTACGATCTCACCATCTCTATTGAAGACTTAAATACAACGCGTCAAAAATTAGCTTTAGAGATTAATAAGCTGGAGGGTGAAAACCGCATCAACAGGGGGAAAATAAGCGTAGAGCTCGAGGTATTAAAATCGGTTTCAACTACCTTAACCTTGAGTTATTTCATTTACGACGCAGGCTGGTTTGCCACTTACGACCTCAAATCGAAAGGCATAGACCAAGACATGGTGTTAAGTTATAATGCGAAAGTCTACCAAACCAGTGGTCAAAACTGGGAGGAGATTACTTTAAAACTTTCTACAGCCAACCCGATATCCAACAAAACCAAACCTGAGTTGAAACCTTACTATTTGGACTTTAATGGGCAGGTTTCTAACTCAAGATCGAAAAAATCAGGCGACATAGCAGATGCTGAACTTCAGGAAATTGTTGTTACAGCCTACAGTTCTTCTAAACGCTCCAACTCAAGTGTGGAATCAATTGAAGAAGCAACAGAAATCGTAGAACAACAAAACTCTGTTGAGTTTGTCTTACCCAAGTCTATAAGCCTTAGCTCTTCTCGAGATCCAAAGCAATTTCAAATCGACGAACACCAACTTAAAACCTCATATCAATATTATGCTGCACCAGAGCTTTCAGAATCTGTATTTTTAATGGCTGAACTGGAAGACTGGCAGGATTTGGAATTAATTTCTGGTGAAGCCAATTTATATTTTGAAAATAGCTTTCTAGGAGATACCTATCTCAATACCACCCAGCTTGAGGAGAACCTTTTCTTCTCCTTAGGTGTCGATAATAAAATTGTTTTGGAACGAACACTCCCCAAAAAGAAAACCTCCAAAAGTTTCTTTGGCAGTACAACTATTGTCGATAAGGCTTATGAAATTGAAGTGAAGAATAGCAAACGTTTACCTATTTCCATATTGGTTCAGGAACGTCTTCCCATTTCCAGAAATGAATCCATAAAGATTGAAAACAAATCTTTTACGAATGCTGATTATGATGAAAACAAAGGCTTCTTAGATTGGGAATTTGAAATCCAACCCGGATCCACCAAGACCATAGAATACAGCTATACGGTGAAGTATCCTAAAAATCAAAGACTTTTCTTAAGGCCTTAACTTACCCCAACCAGCCATCACGGTCTAAGCTTCGGTACTGAATGGCTTCAGAAATATGGCTGCCCTGAATGTCTGGGCTGGACTCTAAATCGGCGATAGTTCTAGCGACTTTTAAGATTCGGTCGTAAGCTCTGGCACTTAAATTAAGACGCTCCATAGCAGTTTTTAATAAGGTTTTGGAGGATTCCTCCAGTTTACAAAATTGCTTAATGTGCTTAACGTTCATCTGGGCGTTATAATGCACATTGTCGAAGTCTTGGAAGCGCTCAGTTTGGAATTCCCTGGCTTTGGTAACGCGTTCTCTTATTTGTACACTGCTTTCTCCTTTGCGTTCATCGCTTAGTTTGTCAAAGGGAACTGGAGTGACTTCTATGTGGATATCTATTCTATCGAGCAAGGGTCCACTTATTTTACCCAAATAGCGTTGCATTTCTGCTGGAGAAGAGGTAACGGGCGCATCTGGATCGTTGAAATAACCTCCAGGACTTGGATTCATACTAGCCACCAGCATAAAACTTGACGGATACGTGACGGTGAATTTAGCTCTGGAAATGGTCACCTCTCTGTCTTCCAGGGGTTGCCTCATGACTTCCAAAACAGTCCTCTTAAATTCTGGGAGTTCATCCAAAAACAAAATTCCGTTATGGGCTAACGAGATTTCACCAGGTTGAGGATAAGCACCTCCGCCTACTAAAGCCACATCGGATATGGTGTGATGAGGACTCCTAAACGGACGTTCAGCCATCAATCCTACATTTTCTTTGACTCTACCTACTACCGAATGAATTTTGGTTGTTTCTAAAGCTTCATGAAGACTCATTGGCGGTAATATGCTTGGCAAACGTTTGGCTAGCATGGTTTTTCCTGAGCCTGGTGGTCCTACCATAATTATATTATGTCCGCCGGCAGCAGCAATTTCCATACAGCGTTTAATAGACTCCTGACCTTTAACGTCTGCAAAATCATATTCTGGATGGGCTAAATTGTTATAAAAAACCTCTCGGGTATTGATCTTGGTGGGTTCAAGCGCTATTCCTTTATCAAAAAAATCAATGACTTCGCTAATGCTTTCAACGCCGTAAACATCGAGATGATCTACTATTGCGGCCTCTTTTGCATTCTGTTTAGGCAGAATAAAGCCTTTAAAGCCTTCCTGCATGGCTTTTATAGCAATTGGCAAAGCTCCTCTAATTGGCTGTAAGCTTCCATCTAGCGACAACTCTCCCATAATGATATACTTATCAATGTCTTCAGAGTTGATCTGATTGGAAGCTGAAAGAATGCCTAGTGCCAAAGTTAAATCATAGGCGGAGCCTTCTTTTCGCATATCAGCTGGAGCCATGTTCACAATGATTTTTTTGCCTGGAAACTTAAACCCGTTGTTTTTTAAAGCAGCTTGTATTCTAAAACTACTTTCGCGAATGGCATTATCGGGTAAACCTACCAAGTGGTAACCGATACCCTTTTCCATATTGATTTCGATGGTGATAATCTCAGCATCTACTCCAAACACAGAACTTCCAAAGACTTTGACAAGCATAATAAA
>CAZOAD010000135.1:2700-3111 GCA_964577705.1 uncultured Mesohalobacter sp. | reverse complement strand
TGAAGATGAATGGAAGGCGCTTGTATCAATATGCATTAGAAAATGTGCCCCAGGCTATACAAACCTGTTTACAAAAGGCCGACGTTCCACTTCAGGAGATAAAAAAAGTGTTGATTCATCAAGCCAACGGTAAAATGGACGAAGCCATTTTAAAACGACTTTACCGCTTATATGATATACGGACAATTCCTCAATACACTATGCCTATGGTTATTTCGTGGATGGGAAACTCTTCAGTGGCAACCATTCCTAGTTTGTTGGATTTGTTGCTTAAGGGAGAACTCAAGGGACACGAATTGGTGGTAGATGATAAAATTGTATTTGCTTCGGTAGGAGCAGGGATGAATATTAATGCCTTGGCATATAAGTTTTAATCAAGGTATTACTTTCGTTGAAGAAACGAATAAAAAA
>CAZOAD010000135.1:0-2690 GCA_964577705.1 uncultured Mesohalobacter sp. | reverse complement strand
TAAGTTTTAATCAACTAAATGTTCGCGCATTTAGTCTCTGGTTTTTATCTGAGTAAGCCTTCGGCTACCCACGTATTGTAAAAGTAAAGATTTTTCCCCAAACAGGAATGCCCTGCAGGCAACTTGGAATTTCTAAGTTTTACTGGAATTTCTTGGAATTAATTGGAAGTTTCCGGGAAACTTTGGCAGTTGTTGGATTTTTTCCAATTGTGAGGTAACAGATCGGCCAAGTCTAGATCGTAGTTATTATTATACTCCGGAATTTTGGCAAATACATCGCTCAGCCACTCCCTTGGATTTACGTCACTGGCTTTACAACAGCCCAATAAAGAATACATAATGGCTGCATTTTCTGCTGCATCATGGTTGCCACAAAACAGATATCCCTTTCTACCAACAGCCAAAGGTCTGATGGCATTTTCGGCCAGGTTATTATCGGGCAGGTACCGACCATCAAGATGATAACGGGAAAGTCGCATGAAAATGTTGTATGTATAAGATAGTGCCTTGCTCATCCTTCCGCCGGGAAGTGTTTTAGGATAATACCCTTTGATCCATCGTTCAAAAGCACGCATGATTGGATAGGCTAAGCGTTTTCTTAATTCAGCTCTTTGCTCAAAATTCATTTCCTTTTCGGTGGCCATCTTTTCAACCTGATAGAATTTGGCAATTTGTGCCAGTGCATATTCGGCTCCGGCCTTGTCCTCGGCAAGACTTTCAGAAAATTTCCTGCGAGCATGCGCCCAACAGCCTAAGAGTAAAACACCTTTCTTTTCTTCGTAGATTGAGTATGCCTGATATCCATCGGTTTGAACAGCTCCCTGATAATCTTTTAATAAATCGACCACTACTTTTTGTGCTCTGGAACCCTTGTCGTAGTGGAAAAATACCAGATTATCCATTACTGAGCGCACCATCCACAGATAACCTTTATTGGTCTTGTGTTTTTTGTCGTTAATAACAGGAATGGTGCTTTCATCCACCTGAATATAATCAGATTCAAGAGTTATCTCTTTTAGGCGAAGATAAAGAGCTCGCAGTAAATCACTACTTCCTTGAAACCAACCGTTGACAGTTGATGCGGGTAACCTTACGCCTGTCATCTTTAACATGGCAATTTGGCGATGAAAAGGTAGATGATAAAAATATTTGTTCATCATCAGCTCAGCCAGCAAAGAGGGGCCAGCATTACTGCGGGGCAAGGGCAACAGTGGCATTGAGGCAATACGAATAGCAGGTGTCTCTTCTTCCTCCTGCTCAGCCATGGTATTCTCGTTTATTTCTGTTGGCTTTACGGCATATTTGGGACGTTCTATCCGGCGGACAAAAACTTCGCCGGGCTTATGTTCAAGAATTTCGGTTACCTCTGTGCCTATGTGCACCCAGTTATCCTGTTTCCCTTCTGGCTCAATTACCTCAACTTCCCGTCTAAGATAGTCAGGTAGTGGTTGGCGTACAGGTTTCTTCTTCTCTTTGGCCGGTTTGCGTCGCTCATATTCGATAAGCTCTTTTTCAGCCTCCTCCATGGCAACTTTTTCCTCAGGAAGTACATCTACTCCATCCCAGTCAATTTTTCTCTGATTGGGATCCTCCGGAATATACTTTTCACTGGAACTCTTAAAGAACTTGCGGCGGAACCAAGCTAACTGGTCAGTGAGTTTATTAATTTTCTCATCTTTTTCCGCTAAAACAGTCTCTAATTTTTGATTCTTTGCCTCCAGAGTATCCAAGGCTCCATTATCAGCTTTTCGCAACCGAGAAAGCTCCTGAAATAGCTCATCACGCTCCTGAAGAAGCTCCTCTATAAACTTGTCTTTATCGGTTGACGAATTGCTCATTTTTGTCTGACTGATTACGAGCGTAAAGATAGTGAAATCAGGGATCGCAGCCAAGTATCGTCAGTCGAAAAACTCAAAAAAACATCCTGTTTTCTAGTCTTTTTTAAGGGCACGTTTTTTAAGCTTGACATTCCTTACCATCATCATCAGCTCGTGCCACTCAATGGCGTATGATGTGATAGTTTCATCGAAGGAAGGAAGCTTAAAAACACCACTTTCAAGCTTCTTGTGATATATCACCAAACCGCCATGCTCCAGATGCAGAATTTTCATGATAGTTAAGCGGCGATTGACAAATATGAAAACTTCGCCATTTTGTACGTCGCGCTCCATCTCGGATTTTACAATACCGCTAAGGGTGTAGAAACTTTTGCGCATATCAACCGGAGCAGGATAAAGGAAGTATTTTAATTTACCATGCAAATGAAACATCAGCCTCAGTCAAATAAATGAATAATTCTTTTCAAAAATTGCATACTTACAGTGTCACCCACTCGCACTTTTGTGCCGTTAGGGAAGATAATTTCGATGGTGTGATTAGTCTTGTTTGGGTGTTTTCCTATGGAATGTGTGGTCACTTGTTCTGACCCTACAACAAGTGGAATAAAGTTACCGGACGGTTCTCTTTGTTCTGTAGCTTGTAATTTTTTCCTCCAATAATAAAAACTTGATGGGGCAAAAGCCTGGTTGGCACAAAAATCTTTCACGTTTAAACCTGATTCCTGGTACTCTTGATAGAGTTGCTCAAATCTTGATAAAGTCATCCTCATTTTTTGCCCTCAAAATAAGGGTAGCAGACGAAAACTTACAATATGTAGGAGGCCGAAGGCTTACAATTATACAATTGAGACA
>CAZOAD010000134.1:0-3165 GCA_964577705.1 uncultured Mesohalobacter sp. | reverse complement strand
ATACAAAGTATATTTTTGTAACAGGCGGTGTTTCTTCGTCTTTAGGGAAAGGAATAATCGCAGCATCTTTAGCAAAACTTCTACAAGCGCGTGGTTACAAAGTAACCATACAAAAACTCGATCCGTATATCAATATTGATCCGGGGACGCTCAATCCTTACGAGCACGGCGAATGTTTTGTAACCGAAGATGGCGCTGAAACAGATCTTGATCTTGGTCACTACGAGCGTTTTCTAAATGTAAATACATCTCAAGCCAATAATGTGACTACTGGTAGGATTTACCAAAGTGTTATCGACAAAGAGCGAAGAGGTGATTTTCTTGGAAAAACAGTTCAGGTGATTCCGCATATTACCAACGAAATAAAAGAACGCATTCAGATTTTGGGTCAGGATGGGACTTATGATATCGTGATTACTGAAATCGGCGGAACGGTAGGCGATATTGAGTCTTTACCCTATATTGAAGCGGTAAGACAGCTCAAGTGGGAGCTTGGTGAGCATAATGCTTTAGTGATTCACCTAACTTTGATCCCTTATTTGTCTGCTGCCAAAGAACTCAAAACCAAGCCTACTCAACACAGTGTAAAGACGCTGATGGAGAGTGGTATTTCGCCAGAGATTTTGGTGTGTAGAACAGAACATCAAATCAATGATGATATCCGAAGTAAGCTGGCATTGTTTTGCAATGTTAAAAAAGAAGCCGTCATCCAATCTATAGATGCAGAATCTATATACGATGTCCCCAACCTCATGGCCGAAGAAGGTTTGGATACGATTACCCTCAAGAAACTTAACCTCAAAGACGATGTGGTTCCAGATCTGGAAAAGTGGAACTTTTTTGTAGATAAATTGAAGAATGCTACAGAAGAATTATCCATTGGTTTAGTTGGAAAATACGTAGACTTACAGGATTCCTACAAATCGATCCTGGAATCTTTTATCCACGCTGGAGCTTATAACGATGTAAAAGTCAATGTGGTTTGGATCAATTCAGAAGAGCAAGACCATAATGAAACGGTCTTTCATCAGTTGGATGGCCTTCTTGTAGCCCCTGGATTTGGCGAACGTGGGATTGAAGGTAAAATAGCGGCTGTAAAATATGCCAGAACTCATAAAGTTCCTTTTTTGGGCATCTGCCTGGGTTTACAAATGGCGGTTATAGAATTCTCTCGCCACGTCTTAAATCTAGCAGAGGCAAATTCCGAAGAAATGAACCCACATACACCTCATCCAGTAATAGGACTTATGGAAGACCAAAAGGATCTGAAACAAATGGGTGGCACTATGAGGTTAGGAGCTTGGGACTGCGAGCTTCAGCCAAATTCTAAGTTGGCTAAAATCTATGGAAAAACAAGTATTTCTGAAAGACATCGCCATAGGTATGAAGTAAATAACAAATACGTAGAAGACTTAGAAAAAAATGGAATGCATTGCACGGGTAAAAATCCACAAACCGGACTTGTGGAAACCATAGAACTTGAGGACCATCCTTGGTTTGTTGGCGTTCAATTCCATCCTGAATATAAAAGCACGGTCGCAACTCCACATCCTTTATTTTTGGGATTTATAGAAGCTGCCAAAACTTTTCATCAAAAGGCGTAAGTAGGCTAGCACTATAAATAATCTATAAATAAGTTTACTTAACTAAAATTAAATGTTGATTTTTGCAGAGATTTTTAAAAATCAATTACACAATAGTATATAGTCAATGGAAGAAAAAAAGACGTTTGATAAAAACTCCATCATAGGATTCACATTAGTAGCCCTCATCCTAATCTGGATGATGTACATGAATCCGACAGAGGACATCGCTCCAGAAGAAGAATCTACAGAACAGGAACAAGTAGAAGCTACTCCTCAGCAAAAGTCTGAGGTTACAAACTCTCAAAGTCTCTCTACTCCAACTGAAAATTTAGGCGATAGCCTTCAGGATTCGGTGAATCGTGAACTTGCCAAGAGAGAATATGGTGCGTTCGCTTATTCAGCACTTAAGGATTCTGATAACGAGAATACCTCTACAACTATTGAAAATGAGGTTTTGAAACTTGATGTCAGCCATAAAGGAGGACAGATTATCGAAGCCCAACTCAAGCAACACGACACTTACAAAGGCGAGCCTGTCTATCTTATAAAAGATGGCAATGCCAATTTTAATATTTCATTTGAGGCTAATGATGGGAAGACTTACAACACAAGTGATCTCTACTTTGAACCTGAGGTAAGTACAGAAAATGGCATTCAGACGTTAACAATGAGAGCTAAGGTCTCTGAGGTTGAATTTTTAGAATTTTACTATGGCCTGGAGCCAGGAGACTATATGATGAATTTTGGAATACGCTCTCAAGGCCTCAATAATCTCATTTCTTCAGACCAAGCCAACTTATCCTGGGAAGTCAAAGCCTTGAGAAAGGCAAAAAGCATTTCTTATGAAAACAAGTATACTGATCTAAAATATCTCTATGAAGGTGATAACGCTAATAATACAGGACTAGGAGATGAAGCAATTGAAGAAGACAACCTGATCGAGTGGATAGCCTTTAAACAGCACTTTTTTACTTCTGTTTTATTAACGGATAATCCTTTTTCTTCCGGTAAAATGACCTCCAGAAACCTGGTTCAAGACGAACAAGTAGATACGTTATTTACCAAGAATTTTTTGGCTGAAGTTCCTTTACAACTTAAAAACGGAGAGTTTTCTGAAAGTATGAACTGGTACCATGGGCCTTCCGACTTTAAGTTACTGAGCTCTTATGAGCGAAACTTAGATGAGATCGTACCGCTGGGCTGGGGACTTTTTGGATGGATCAATAAATACTTTTTCATCCCTTTCTTTTCTTTTTTAAGCAGTTCATTGCCAAGTTATGGGTTGGCGATTATTGTGATGACCATTGTGGTGAGAATTGTCCTCTCTCCTATTACTTATAAGTCTTATTTATCTCAGGCCAAAATGAAAGTTTTGAAACCAGAGATCAATGAGATCAACGAAAAGTATAAGGACAACGCGATGAAAAAGCAGCAGGAAACCATGAAGCTGTACAGTAAAACTGGAGTAAGTCCTCTGGCAGGATGTATCCCGGCTTTACTGCAGATTCCAGTCTTCTATGCCCTTTTCCAATTTTTCCCCAGCGCTTTTGACCTAAGACAAAAAGGCTTTTTATGGGCA
>CAZOAD010000133.1:0-3228 GCA_964577705.1 uncultured Mesohalobacter sp. | reverse complement strand
CTTTCATAGTTTCGTTTTAGTACTTATAAACTTTTGTAACTCAAAATCAGTAATCAAAATTCAGACTTTAAATCAAAAGCTAGAAATATTTTTATCGTCACATTATTCTTCAAAATTAAGACGAATGATTTTAACAAAAGCTAATTTTGATAGAATGTTGTGATAGGTCTAGTAGAAAGGATTATAAACAGGGAGCTGAGCAAACCATCTCTTTTCAAAGACGTAAGCTTAGTACTTAATTGAGCTCATTTAAGAAAAGAAGGATTTCTGCCTCTCCTTCAAATACCTTTACCAGATTACCGTTTTTATCGTAAAGAAAAGAGGTGGGGAATGAGACCACATTCATCAACTCAGCAAATCTGAAATCCTCGTCTCTGGTCACAACAACATTTTCCAGATTAAAAATCTTTGACGCGTAGTCATCAAAAAACTTGAGGGTGAGCTCTTTAGTATTGGTAGAAACAGGATACACCTGAACATTGGCTTTTTCAACTTGACTCGCTTTTAGGTTTAGAAATTTAAACGCGTCTATGCAGTGACCACAAGTTGGGCTAAAATAAATGAAATAAGAGTAGGTATTCTTCTTTACCTCTTCTCGGGTAAAAGTACCTTCCTCTAGGGTGATGAGATTAAAGTCTGGCAAAGTTTCAGGATACTCCTGAGCAAAATTGAGTTGAAAACTAAGTAAAGCTAAAAAGAGGAAGAAATATTTCATATGTCTTAGAATTGTTGAGGCTGTAAATATAATTTTAATTTTTAAAGTTTTTCTATGGATAGCTGAATCTGCTTTTGATTTTGATAGAGTTGAAGTCCTGGTTGAAGTGGAAATATACTTATGTTTGTAGGTATGCCAAAACCTGCAGATATATCCTTGTTCACCAATTGGTTTGCCTCCAAAGGCTGGACACCTTTTCAGTTCCAAACTGAAACCTGGCAAGCCTTTTCTGAAGGTAAACATGGCTTACTGAATGCACCGACTGGGAGTGGAAAAACTTACGCGCTTTGGGTTCCTATTTTTTTGGAAATTTTAAAACTAAAAGCAGAGCAAAAGCGAACATCCTCAAGCCTTAAGGCCGTTTGGATCACACCGCTAAGAGCACTATCTATTGAAATTAAACAGGCTGCTGAGCAATTGATTTTGGATCTGGACCTGGACATGACCATCGGTATTCGAACGGGGGACACTCCACAAAAAGAAAGAGCTAAGCAAAAGAGGAAAATGCCAGACCTTCTGGTGACAACCCCAGAGAGCCTTCAACTATTATTAGCATCTAAACACTATCCAAAAACTTTTAGGGATTGTCAGGCCATCGTCGTAGACGAATGGCACGAACTTCTGGGCACCAAACGAGGTGTACAAATGGAGCTGGCACTCTCACGCTTTAAAACCATTAACCCTAAACTTCGCATCTGGGGTATTTCTGCAACCATCGGAAACCTGGATCAGGCCCGAGAGGTGCTCCTGGGTGTAAATCCTGAGCTTCTCGAAAATTCCAAGCTCGTAAAAGCAGATCTCGAAAAGACTATTCGAGTACAAAGTATCATTCCAGCCACCATGGATAAATTCCCCTGGAGAGGTCATTTGGGTTTGCATTTATTAGAAGAGGTTATCCCCATCATCAAAGCCTCCAAAACAACTCTGCTATTTACCAATACACGCTCTCAATGCGAAATTTGGTTTCAAAAGATTTTGGAAAAGCATCCGGAATTTGCAGGTGAACTGGCCATGCATCATGGGAGTATTAACAAAGAAACCCGTCTGTGGGTAGAAAGTGCTATTCGGAACGAAAGTTTAAAAGCTGTAGTTTGTACTTCTAGCTTGGATTTAGGGGTTGATTTTGCTCCTGTAGAAACCATCATACAGATTGGCGGACCCAAGGGCGTCGCCCGATTTTTACAACGTGCTGGCAGAAGTGGCCACCAACCAGGAAAAACCAGTGTCATTTATTTTTTACCCACACATGCCATAGAATTGATTGAAGCTTCTGCTTTACAAAAAGCAGTAGAAAGTAAAGCGGTGGAAGACCGCTTACCTTATTTGAATAGCTTTGATGTGTTGGTTCAATACCTCACGACTCTTGCAGTTTCTGATGGATTCTATCCTTCCGAAATTTTACCCGAAATCCAATCGACCTTTTGCTTTCAAACGCTGAGCGAAGATCAGTGGGATTGGGCCCTTAATTTCATTACCAAAGGCGGAGAAGCCCTACAGACTTACGATGAATACAGAAAGGTAGACATCGAAGAAGATGGCTTGTATAAAGTGAATCGAAAAGGGATTGCTATGCGTCACCGCCTTCAGATTGGAACTATTGTTAGCGATGCTGTGCTCAGTGTAAAATACATGACTGGGGGATTCATTGGTTCTATTGAAGAATGGTTTATTTCTAAATTAAAGCCTGGGGATGTCTTTACCTTTGCAGGGAGAAACCTGGAGCTGGTTCGCATCAAACAAATGCAAGTTTTAGTACGAAAATCGAAATCTAAAACCTCTAAGGTCCCAAGCTGGATGGGAGGAAGATTAACCCTGACCTCACAGATGAGTGAGCTACTCCGAGAAGAATTATACAATCAAGATGATGATAATAAAAGTCCTGAACTGGTCGCTCTGGAACCGATTTTTGAACGACAAAAATTGGAGTCTATCGTGCCCAGACCTCATCAATTTTTGATCGAAACCTTTAAAACCCGGGACGGTTATCATCATATTTTTTATCCCTTTGAAGGTCGCTTTGTACATGAAGCTATGGGAAGTTTGCTGGCTTACCGCATCAGTCTCTTATCTCCTATTTCCTTTTCATTGGCTTTCAACGACTATGGCTTCGAGTTACTCTCCGATCAACCTGTCGATATGCAGTCTGTACTAGATAATAATCTGTTCACCTCCGATTTCCTTCTAGACGATTTGTCCAAAAGCCTCAATGCCACCGAAATGGCCAGGCGAAAATTTAGAGATATTGCTGTAATTGCTGGCTTAGTGTTTACAGGATATCCCAATAAACTGATTAAAAACAAGCACTTGCAGTCCAGCTCACAGTTGATTTTTGATGTGTTTAAAGATTTTGATCCAGATAATCCGCTTTACCAGCAAGCCTTTACCGAAACCTTTGAGCACTCCCTAGAACAAGGAAGGCTTCAAAAAGCACTGGAACGTATCGCTTCTCAAGACATCATCTGGAAGTCTTGCAAAAAACCCACCCCCTTTTCTTTTCCAATCATTACAGACCG
>CAZOAD010000132.1:0-3238 GCA_964577705.1 uncultured Mesohalobacter sp. | reverse complement strand
CTTTAACACCCAGGTCGGTATTTATCTGACAGCGCTCGGCTACCAACTGAACTAAAGATTCACTCCTATGAGTATTCAGTTGGTCAACAATAAAAATCCAGCCTGCTTCAGGGTCCGTATCAATTGTCTGCTCGATGTGGTTGACAAAATCTATCTCAGTACGCCTCGGACCAATAGAGGGTTCTATAACTTGTCATGAGGCAATATCCCAATTGGCTATTAAAGTTAACGTTCCATGTCGGATGTACTCGAACTCTATTCGTTTTACTTGTCCGGGAATCATCGATTTAGTCGGGTAAGCTCTTTCTAATGCTTGAATTCCCGTCATTTCATCGGTACTAATCAAATGGATGCCGTTTTCGGCCAATTCTGATGCATTCTGGTGTAGTTCACAAACGTTTTTTACCTGCTCTTGAAATGCTTCTCTATCTTTAGGGGTTGTATTTAGCCAGTATTGAGAGCGGTGAGGTTGAAGATCCGCCTCATTTTAAAAAACGACCCACGCTATAGCGGGAAATTTCTTTGACTATTCCTCTTTTAACGACTTCGGATGCCAGTTCTTGGTGGGTCCATTCATTGATTGGGCGCTGACTTAGGGAAGGATGTTCACAGGCAACTGCAACAATTTGGACAATATCATCTACGGTAAATGTGGGGGGCTTACCTGGACGGGGTTGATCACTTAAAATATCTATAATCAGTTGAATTAATTTTTTATCGCTAATTTCTGTGGTTTCTGCTATCTCTAGTGTAGCTGAGGCCTGGGCCCATCGGGAGCGCCACATACGGACTTGATTCCGGTTCATTTGCAATTGGTCAGAAATTTCGCAGTTATTAATCCCATCAGCCGCCAACAAGACTAAGAAGGCCCTTTGTACTAATCGATGTGGATTAGTTGCCCGGCGCGATATTTGTTCTAGTAACTGATGTTGCCTTGGAGATACTGTACAGACTTTGGCTTTTGGAGTAGGCATGATTGATTAAGTCGAGATAGAACTTGGGCGTGGCCCCTGATAGGGGTCCCTCTGCCTCTTTCTCTTATTATAGCTGGTTATGTTCTTTTGCACTTCTGCACTAGCCCCTTACCCACTAAAAATCACGGATAGAGATATAGCAATCCTAAATGATTTGTAACAAGCCAGCGAGCAAGATTCAAAGCGTAGGGCAGAGGTTCGCTTACCGCTCTACAACAGTTTCAAGCGTGGCTCCCTAACAAAACTGATTTCAGAGTCCTAAGCAGTCATGCAAAATAAATTGCCCATTTTGATTTGCTGAAACCATTTCCCAGACTATTGGAAGGGATGCAATTATTTTAGCAAAAGTGCTTATTGATAATTCTCCAACTCCTGTCACACAATTGCTGGCGCATGTAATGAACTTGAGGGTTTTATATCAATGCTTCATGGGATTTTATCACCTTTTTAACCACATTTTTTTGTTCATTTTTTATGCTTAATCCAACGCTCACAAACACATAGTAGTACCAAATGTGATTATTTTCTAACAAAGGACTTTCAGTCAGATTGGGGAAAACTATCAAAATTAGCAATAAAAGAGGTAAAACAGATTCAATTATCGGTGATTTAGCCGGTGGATTGATGAGATATCGGACTGCATCAGCCAGAGTCTTAATCAAGCCCATTATAAAGCAAAACAATCCCAAATATCCAAAATCTAATATTATTTCAACAAAGCCGTTATGAGCATGAGGGGGACTCCAATATCCTGCGCCCGAAGGCATGAACAGTTTACCACTCAGACTATTAGCAGCAGGATTGGCAGCTCCTCGCCAAGGTTGCCAAAATCCATGAAATCCATAACCTAGGACTGGCCGTAGCGGTATTTTTTCCTTGAAGAGATATTCCCAAAGTGGTGTGCGTCCTGTTAAAGTCATATCCTTACCTAGACCATCTACAACAATCGCTTCCAAGTTTTCTGTAATTACAATAAATCCACTGATGGATAAAATTAGAAAAATTACGATAAAAAAGAAACTCCATTGAAAAGGTAACTGTTTTAAAAATCTAACTGAAAACATACAAAGAGTTGCCACAATAAATAGCACTTTTGCTCCCCCAGATTCTGCTTTTTGAATAACAAACAGAGACAGTAGCGCCGACATAACAGACAGCCAACGTCTTTTGGGATTTTGAAAAGCCTCCAATCCCCAGAGGACAGAACTTAACACCATCAAAGCAGCCAGTTTATTAGGATGATCTATAATTCCTTGCCAACTATTCTTGGTATTGTTGATTCCAATGGCAGGCTTAAATTGGGCATAAAAAGTGCTGACGGCTGCTGTCACTAATAGACTCCATCGCAAGAGAACCCCTAATTCGCAATAGTTGTATCGTTTAATGATATAAGCAGCCACAATAGTTGTGGCTATTAATACCGCCGTGGATTTTAGAGTATGCATGGGAGTGTCTGACCAAGCAAATGATAAAGTTATTAACAATATGAATATACAAAAAAATGGATTTGAGATTACCACTTTACCTATGTCTTCTATGGAATTTTTAAGATTTTTTTTGAGGGTAGGAGAAATTATAAATATCAAGGCAAAATATAAAAAGATTTGAACTATTGCCGATGCCAAAGTCTTGTCTCTACTGGCCAAAGCTGTTGGATGAAATGTGGGAAAAGGAGCTACACTAAGCCCAGGCATACTAAAAAGGTAGAGGCCAATTATAAGTTTTTCTAAAATTACTCCAAAACTTTTATACCTACTCACTAATTGGAAGCACAAAAAAATATAAACAATCCCAGCAAGTAGAATTAAAAGAATGTTTATTGGGGTCGACAGGAGAAGTTCTTTCATGACAATTCAAGATAGTTTGGGGTTCAAAACCAATGAATCTTAATTATTAAAATCTTAAACCTATCTGCAATTATAGCTAGTCTAAATCAATTTAACACAGGGATCTGCTCCCCTCTCCCGTTCTGGGAGAGGGGTTGGGGGTGAGGGTCCCCTGCCAAAATGATTTAGGCTCTCTATAATGCAAACAAGAAGATTTCAAGAACATCATAAATTCTCTATAGTTAATACGTTTCAAGTTCCGATTCTCTATTTTTAGACTAGGCTTTTCCTTGGCTCTTCAGACTTTTTGGTGATAAGTTTTTATAATTGTTTGCTGAGCGTTGAAATATTTTTGAGTGGCTACCTCTCTAATTTATAATAATTATGATGAAAAAGCTGCTAAAAGACGTAACCGAAAGTTTTCAAAATTTCTAAATC
>CAZOAD010000131.1:0-3278 GCA_964577705.1 uncultured Mesohalobacter sp. | reverse complement strand
CGATCCAAAAGGTAGGAGAGGGATCGATCAGCAAAATATTTACATTTTCTCCAACGATCCTTTGAATCCGGTGCAGTCTGTGATTCTTAAAAGTAGGATTGAATAAAAGAGATTATGATTATCCGTAAAGCTTTGTCATTACTCTGATTTTCTTTGCTAATTCATTCGGATTCGCCGAACCGGAAAGCTTACGGGCTCGTCTTGGTGGACAAGAGTCAGATTTAGGATGCCCACGATATTCGATCATTCTTTCAGAATTCTAGCTGCTTAATTTCGCTAGTGATGTTAAAACGACTGTATAAGTTAGTATAAATCAAAAAAAATATATTAGTTTTAGCTAAGACTTATTAACTAGAAATGACTGGATTTGATTTTGTGATAAAGGAACTCTCCCAGGCCGGTACTGAAGTAAAGCTTCAACGAATTCAAGTTAACAAGGGGAATTCGTTAATCATGCAGGGCCAAAAATTAAATAGTTTGTACTGGATCCAGTCAGGTTTGCTACGAGAATACTATCATGATGAAGTGGAAGAATTTACCAATTCTTTTTTAATGAATGGGTCTTACTATATGACTGGCTTTTATTTTGGTGGTCAGATCCACTCTTCTTTTACAGTGGAAGCTCTAGAGACCAGTATCATTCAGATATTGCAGATGGATTTGTTTAATAGTCATGAAATAGATCACAAAGTTCTATTAAACGTTTTTAAGAAGCTATCTTCAATCAAGTACCATCAAAATCTGGACTGGAAGCTAATTAATGGAACAAAGAATTTCCTTCACCGATGGGAGTTATTTAAGAAAAAGAATCCTGGGGTTTGGCATAAAATACCACAGAAGCATCTAGCGAGCTTTTTTAATATTACTCCTCAATACCTCTCTAAACTTAAGGCTCGAAGGATGTTATAATTTTTTAAACTAGTTGAAGTGTAATTTTAAACTAGTTTAACTATGTATAAAGGTGTAAAAGGTTACCTTTGTTACACTCATGAGTGGAAATGCAAGTCTAACTTTAAACACTATTTAAAATGAAAAAACGATTCGCTATTCTTTTGTTTGCCGGAATATTCTTGGTTTCCTACACAAATCTTTCAGCAGAATGTGCTGCTGGTGGAGAAGGAGCCAAATCTTGTACATTCAGATCTCAGGTTTCTATACTTGGATTGAAATTATGGTCTGTGAAAGGATCATCGGTATCCTGCGAGAAAGGTTACTATGCATGTTGCAATGCAACGGAAGCTACTTGTGTCAAGACAGCAACACTGGCTAATTAATAATTATCATTACGTGGCAAAATTGAAAGATTTTGCCACTATTTTAGTCTTCTAAACATGAAGAGCATCGCGTTTCTATTAATCATTTTCATCTCTGCATCATGTAGCAGAAATGATGATACAATCATTAAGGTGTCTAGCCTTTCTTCTCAATCCATCGAAATCAAGGAATTTGAATTGTTAGAATTTTCCCAAATTCCATTTAGTGGAATCATCGATCAGTGGAAAATAGGAAATGAAGGCTTCACAATTCTGGCCAATTCTGTCATCTACCACTACACCACACCTAGTAGTCAGCCCATTGTATTCAACTCAGAAGAATTTCTGGAACTTCAAGGCTGTATTATTAGCGATTTTGCTGTTTCTGATGGGAAGCTTTATACCCTTTGTGAAGGTAAAGGAATTGCGCTTTCCTTCGATTTAGAAAATAGACAATATCGAGAGACTTTAGATTTGCAGGTGGACGCTGCTCAGGTAGAGATTGTAGGTGGCAGAGCTTTTGTCTACCAGACTCCCAACACACTTAATCAAGATCCTGAGTTGAATTTTCAGCTATTGACTTTTCCTGTTACAAGTCCTAATCAGTTAAAGAAATACCTGTCTTATCCCGCTTCGTTATCCAATTCATATGAGTTTAATGTTCTAACTAACCAGGCGCTTATAAGTACTGGGAACTCGGTTATTTTCAGCCGGATGCTAAACGATTCGATCATGAATTTAAGTCCAGAGGGGGATTGGATTTCAACTGAACGCTTACATGTCGCGTCACCCGAAGCTGACAATCAGCCCAGCGTTAGTCTTGAGGAGGACCGGCTCTATTTTCCGCTTTATATGTCCCAATCCAAGGATTGGCGACTGTATACCATTCTAAAAAATGGTTCCTTCCAAACACTAGTTCACCATTTGCCTAGTGGCAAAAAGACCCTTGTGGATAAACTTCGGCTCCCAAATGAAATCCAATTACCATTATTGGGTCAGCTTCATGGTAAAAATGTATTTGTGCTTCTTACCGAAGAAGCTTTTATGGAGTTTAATCAAAATGAATCCTATCCTGAACCCTTTCAACGTTTGAAAAACTATGAGATGCCATTTGTATTCCTTCGTATTCCTCTGTCTGAGTTACCTGCCTAACCTCAGCTTTAGCCAAGTGATACCAGCCCAAAAAGTGCTAATTTCCAGCGGTAAATTGGAGGAGGGGAATTTCGAAATCCATCGCTACGAAGGGGATGGAGAGCGAAACACAAGTTCGGCTTCAGGTCCTGGATTCTATATTAGTGGTGGAACACTTGAAGAAATTTTTGTCGAATTGTGGCCGGATTTTGAATTTAAAATAGCTCGAAAGTACAGCGAAGATCTCTATACCCTAAGGATAAACACTAAGGGGAATTTGAATGAATCTATCCTGGATCAAATTTGGAATCAGATTAGTGTCGAGTCACAATTTACTGCTATCAAATCCATTAAAAACCAAATTGGTAATTGCTTACAAGTAGGAGATCCTGATCAGCTCAGTAAGTATGTGTACCAACCCACAAACGGTGTCATCAAAAAGGATGAATCCAAGTCAGGTCAAATCCAATTGCTTGGCTATAGCCTGAGGGAGCTAACTGAAAAGCTCAGTGAATCAAAACGATTGGGTAAGTTTTTTATGGATTTTGATGGTGTTGCCTATGAGAAATCTTATTCCTTTCGCATTAATTCAACATCCTTAGATGCATTACGGAAAAGTCTTGAGAGATATGGTTTAGATTTTAGCTCCTGCTCGCAGGAGGTTTTATTGTATGAGTTGAAGTAAATAACTTTGATATAGGAGGGTTTTGTCTTCCGGCATTTTGCTTGATGCAGCCTAAGACAGCTAACTTTCCAAAAAAGAAATTCTATATTTTTTGTACAATCAGATAGCCTGGACTATTGCTCCTAAAATATTACCTAAATGTGGTCTTCCACTGCTTTGAATGCCTGTCAGTACTCGTGCCATCAGTCTAATTTTAGCGCAAATTAAAT
>CAZOAD010000130.1:0-3371 GCA_964577705.1 uncultured Mesohalobacter sp. | reverse complement strand
AACAAGGGTTAAACGCCTTTTTAATATGGTTTTAGACTATTTCAAAATTAGATAGGTTCAATTCCCACCTTGAGTACAAGTCGTACCTTCAACCTTTTTATAGGTTGGAGGTTTTTTGTTTTCAAAAAGAATTATCTAAATTTTTGAAAAACTTGATGTGTTGGTTCGAAAATAGGTCAATGAAGTGTACCAGTCGAACCTTCAACCTTTTTATAGGTTGGAGGTTTTTTTATTACCGAAACCGTATCATCCTATATTTTCAAAAAAAGGGTTTTAGGTTAATTTCTTCCTTGCCTTATGTTTTTACAATAAAACAACTGTATCCATCTATATCCGAATTTATTCGCTAGAACTGATTTTTGTCAGCATAAAAAAAGAGTTAAATAAGTACATTCGTTATTTAAGTATTTGTCATGCTTATGATTAACCATTAAAATTAGTAATCATGATAGTTAAACAGAAGCCATCTTATTTATTCAGCCTCATAATTATTCTATTTTCTTTTCTTATGTCCTATGGGCAAAGAGACGCGGCAATTGAACCAAGAAATGCCATTGACGAGGTATGGCGCAAAGACATGAACATTCCTGTAAGTGGAGAGATTAGAACAGGTCTTGTTTTTGATATATCTAGTGAAAACAAGGTGAAAGATCATTTCTATGTACAACTTCCTAATGAGAAATTCAATTTTCTTTTTGTTGAAATTACATCAAATGACGGCCGCTACCATGCCTCTTTGAGTTTTGATATAAAAGGTCAGCCTTCAGGGGAATTAAAATTGAAATGGAGCACCGCCTTCTACAATGAACTAAAGGCATTTAACTCAAAAGAACTTACCATTCTCGCATGGGCAGGAAATGAAGACAATGCAGAGCGAAAAAACTTCGTAGTATCCAGTTGGACTCCTTTGGACACCAAAGAGTTTGTTTATATCGTACTCAATTCGGAGCATCAGGCACTCATCAATATTTACGATTCGGAAACTAACGAATCTGTTGATATTAAATGCGAACAGTTTAAGGACCAAGCTAAAGTTTCCTTTTGCGCTTATTGCAAAATACCATTAAAATTGATTACAAAAAATAGTGAAATCTCTGTAATCCAGCGCGCAAGAAGGTCTTTTAATCGTTACCCTATGAATTTGAAGCTTTAGAGATGAAAACAACTATTGCTAAAAATAATATTAGAAAAGGGCTCTTGGGTGTTGCTGTTGTGAGCGCAATCGCCTTTATGTTATACTTAATACTTCTATTGTTTTTTGACAATATAAACACACTTTTTAATATCACTGCACATACTGAAATTATTAAGTTTCATACCACTAGCAAGCCCATTAGTAGATATAACTTAAACAATGCTTCCATTCATGTAGCTCAAAACTACGAGTTTAAAGAAATCTATAATTCGTTTAACGGAAGTTTAGAGATAAATAAGGACGTAAATGTGGAGCTGGAACGCATATCCAATGGAGCAATTATTTTTTCATTGGAAAATGAAGATGGAAAATCCATAGGAAATCTCTACAACGCAAGTAATTCCAAAATTTACACGGCAAGTGATTACATGTTAATCGAAATCCATGAAGTTGATAGTCTTCTAAACAGTGGCGTTAGTATCGTATTTCCTTTATCTGGTATTGTTGAGTTAGGTAAATCTGTAGACGTAGAGATATTTGAAGAGACCAGCCCTATCTTAAGGTCTGGAGATATTTCAATGACAGGGTATTCTAATTTCATTGGTAAAGGACAGTATTTTGAAGCTGGTAGTGAGCAACTCTACCTGGGAGATTGTTTAGAGTTTAAAGACAAAGAAGCTATAGGTTTTGTCGCTGTAAATGATAATCCTGCGCTGCAAGTGTCATACCGAATTGAAGCCGAAGAAGCAGTAGTGAGAAAACCTGGACCAAAGGCAAATAATAGTGGGTATAGAATTTCAGCATCCTTGTATGACAGATTTGTAAACGACAGACTTTTTCAAGGGTTGTCCTTAATTTTTGCCACACTTATAGCATTGAGTACCGTTTTTGATTTTGTACAAAACATTAAAAAATCCTTTAAAATTTAAGAGATGAAACACTTAAATAAACTCATCATAGCATTAAGCATTTTAGTTGGTTATTATTCCTACAGCCAATCAACCGTATACGTTAAAACCAATCAATTTGGGCGAGGAATCTTAAAAATGAGGGGCAGTGAAACTTATGTCATCACCCCGTACCACTTATTAAAAGAATACCTTGGACCAATAACGGTTCATGGCAAAGCCAGCCAAAGAGCCAGAGCCGAACTTTTAAAAGAATATATTGGCGATTTGGCGGTCTTACGATTTCCAGAAGCTCAAAGTCTAAATGCAACAAAATGGCAACTGGATAAAAATTACAGCACTATCATCGAAACTATTTCTGAGGCCTATGTAGAATTGAGAGAAGAAGATGGCAGTGCGTCTAAAGTTGCAGTAAGCATAACAGGCGTGGATGTGCAGTTCATTTGGATTAAACCGGAAGACCCGAACGAAAAATTTTACCAAGGCATGAGCGGGTCGTCTTTGTTTGTGAATTATCAAGGGCAAAAAGTGTTTCTCGGCATGTTACAATCCATTGCAGATGACGAAAATGGCTCTGTGATAAGAGCAGACGAAATGGACAAAATTCTCGGCAGTTTCTTTAATCCGGTAAAAGCTAAAAAAAGTTCAGCTGTCATTACCGATAAAAACATGACCAGAGAAGTAGACGATTTTAGATTCAATTTGATGAATATCAACAAAAGTGCTGATAAAGTCACCTTTGAATTTGAAGTGACCAGTTTGAAAGAAGACAAAGTTATTTCAATGAAAACCGAAAATGTAGTTATGTATGAAAATAGTGGTTTGGAATATAAAGCATATGATATAATGATAGGTAATAAAAAACATACCTATAGAGGAATAGATTACAATTTGGTAAAAGAAACAGCCGTACCCTTGAAGCTCGTTTATACAGGAGTGTCCTCTGCAGCCGAATTTGCCTCATTACTGAGTGTTGGGTTTTCTACAAATAACATAAAGAAGAGTTTTGAATATAAAGACTTGTATTTTGGAGACAATACCGAAGATGTAAGTGAGTCTGGAAAGTGGAGTAAAGAGGAATTAGGCTTTAAATTTGAATTGGAAGATGTTAGAAAAATGGGAACAGAGGTGGTCATTACCTTTACTGCTACAAGTTTAAACAGAGACAAAACCATAAAACTAGATGATCCAGATATTTTCTTGTATGATGATAAAGGCTCAGAATACAAACCTAATAATATTACCGTCGCAAATAAGTCTCTCACATATAGAGGAGTAAGTCATAATTTAATACAGGGCATCAAAGTACCCATAATTATGTCATTTAA
>CAZOAD010000129.1:0-3473 GCA_964577705.1 uncultured Mesohalobacter sp. | reverse complement strand
AAACAGACAACTGAAAACTTTTGATCTTTATTTACACTTACTATTATAATACCGAATCATATCTGTAGTGGTGAGAATACCTACCAGTTTATCGTGTTCTAATACTGGAAGCGCATGAAAGTTTTCTTTGACGAATAATTCAGCAGCGACTTCGATAGGATCTGAAGCATTGACGTAAGATACCTGTTTGGACATCACTTGCTCTAGGGTAAACATATCGTAAACGGTTGTTTCTATGGTGTCTCCATCGTCGTCGGCAGAATCTGCAAAAGAGATGCGAAGCAAATCGTTATAACTTAGCATACCTACAATTTTATCGCCACTAACCACCGGTAAGTGTCGTATGTTATTGCTCTTTAGTAAAGATTCTGCCTTGGTGAGTGAATCACTAAGATTAAGTTTGATGAGGTTTTTGGTCATCAGTTTGTGAATGGCTGTTGTTTTCATGGCTTCTGAGTTTTGTGGATTATAAAGATGCAACACATCAACTTGACATCCCATGACAGAAGTCATAAGCAACGATTTTTTTAAACTATTATCGATTGAAAAGCTGAGATCATCTATAATTTGGTTAATCACTTCAGAATTTATTATAATTTGAAGAATACTTCAGGTAAAACTCAGAACCAAGGACGAAGTATCAATTCCACCAGAAAGCTCTAAGCTGGATGTCGAACAACTGAACATCTTGTACTGCTCAAATTCAATAGAAAAAAAGAATAAAAGTCAACAGATAGTTATTTGAATTACACATAACTAGTAAATGATTGCTGAGTAAAGTGATGTCCGAACCTCATAGTAGTCTCCTTGTAGTTCTCGACTGTGCTTGAACTGACCATCAACACTTGTTTAAGATGCTGTTATTCAACTGCTTAATCAGTCATCTGACTGCTTTTTTTAAAAAGAAAATGAAAAAAGCAAGGCGATTACACCTTGCTTTTCTTGGAACGGTCTCAAAATCGGATGAATTTTTCGACTCACTAGTTTAGATTAGTTGCACAAATATCAATTTTTCATCAGACTTTGAGTTACGGTTTAACCGTACTTTTGTTACGGGAAAACCGTACATTTTACTTTTTAATAGTTCATTCTGAAATCTAACTTTCAGTTTTTAGAGCTTTTTTTAGCATTTTGAGCATATACGAATAATGCGCTTCCAGGGCTTTATCGGTTATATTGGTTTTAGTTTCAAAATTGGATACCAGCTCGTTTTGTAAGGATAAGCTGTGTCCTTTAAGTTCCAAAGCTAAGTCTTCATCCTCCATCAATTGAATGAGTTGATGTACCCAATGCTTCTGCAATTCGCGTTCTACTGCATCTGGAGTAACTCTGGAATAGATCACGTCCTTGGTCAAGGTGTCTAGCAATTCCTGGGGGGACAAGCTTTCGCCTGGTAAGGTAGAATTGGTATCCCACATCATATTGAGGCGTTCTGAGTCCGTAAGACGATTGAGAACAGCCTTATTTAATCCAATAAGCCTTTCCAGCTGACCGTCCTCTGAAAATTTGGACACTAGAGTTTTGTCTACCAACCAATACTGTGGTGTCCAGACATTGTCATTTATAAACTTCAACGCATTTTGCTGTTGTTCCATATCTACAATCTTATAAGGGGTCCCTTTTTGACCTTTGTGGAGCAGGGTTTCATGCACTCCACCCACATTGGACACCACGTGGTAGATGTAGCGTCTGTAAACGCCTAACATCTCGCCGTAGAGTTCTTCTAAATCATCGTAATTCTTACCGGAAGGCGTGGTCCAGGAGTCTAGATTTTCGGCTACAATTTTGAGGTTGCTAAGTCCGTAAGTACTTGCTTTTACAGAATTGTCACCGATGTCTTCGGTTTGAGCATTGGGATCATTGCCTCTTCCTCCAAACATAAACTGGGGATTGGTACTGCGCTCATCTACAAAACTTTCTAAAATTTCTTTTTCCTGTTCTGGAGTACTGTTGGGAAAATAACGATAGCCCCATTCAATCGCATAGTCGTCATAAGGTCCCAGCTGTCTTACAAAACGTATGTTTTTATCTCCAGGCTGTGCGATGTAATTATAACGGGCATAGTCCATAATGGTTGTAGCAATTCCGTTTTCTTGGGTAAAACTTCCAGACCTTAGCGATTCTACGGGATAAGCAGAACTGGCCTTCATGTTATGAGGTAAACCGAGGGCGTGACCGATCTCGTGGGAAATGACGCGGCGCATCATCTCACCGATTTCCTCTTCCGGCGTATCCAGGGTTCTTGCCTTTGGATTGGCGGCTCCGGTTTCCAATAAGTAGCGGTTACGGTAAGACCTCAAATGGTTGTGGTACCAGATGATATCCGACTCAATGATCTCGCCTGTTCTGGGATCGGAAACGCTAGGTCCGACGGCATTCCTGGTGGTGGAGGCCACGTATCTTACAGTCGAAAAGCGAACATCTTCCGGACTAAAGTCAGGATCTTCTTTTGGAGAAGGAGCCATTTTAGCTTGAATGGCATTTTTGAAACCAGCTTTCTCAAAAGCAGAATTCCAATCTTCGATGCCCTGGATAAAGTATTTTCTCCATTTTTTGGGAGTGGCTGGATCTAAATAGTACACGATTGGTTTTTTGGGCTCCGTCAATTTGCCTCTCGCATAAGCCTTTTCATCTTTCGGTTCCAACCTCCAGCGGCGAATCAGTCTGACTTCATCCGACTTTAAGGCGTCCGAGCTGTAATTGTACTTCCGTAAGCCAAACCAGCCTACACGTGAGTCTTCGTAGCGCACCTGCATCGGTTTCTCAGGTAAAGCAATAATGGAATGGTTGACCTGAAAGGTAAAGGTGTTGGTGGAATTGCCTCTGGGCGGATTGCTGGTAGGAAACGTAAGGGTATGGGTAATCTCCGTATTTTGCGGAAAGCTCCTGACAGAATTGAGGCGACTGCGTTTATCGTCTGCTTTGCCGATTTTGTATTCTTTTTTTAAGCTTTCGGGAATGATGTTGAAAGATGGGGAGTCTGCATTAAAAAAGGAAGACACTTCAATAACGATATCCTCTCCTTCTTCAGATTGGATTGGAAAGGAAGCTAAAATGGGATTCAGGTTATTTTGAGCTACACTCAAGCTTATGGGGTCTTCTTCTTCGGCCACATTGGTAGTCAACACCTGAACCAAATCTATGAACTTACCCACTTTGACGAAGTGAATCATTTCTTCAGAGGTTTTTGACCCTGCATTTCTGTAAGCTGAATAATTGGCGGGCAGCTGCTTTAGGCGAGTCACCATGAGCAAATCCTTTTCAAGGACCTCCTCCGAAAATTTGAAATATAGCTCATCATCTTCAAAAAAAGTAGTGATGAGTCCTTCACTTTTAGGAAGGGTCCCGAGAATAGAGTCTAAATCTTTGGTGTTGTTGTCCTGGGCGATCCCTAGTTGAAGGCTAAGGGCAAAGACGAATAGTAATATAAATCTCATAAATCATTTTTTTATTGGACTAAATACAGGACTTAA
>CAZOAD010000128.1:0-3481 GCA_964577705.1 uncultured Mesohalobacter sp. | reverse complement strand
TATATTGGTCATTTTCTTCTGGAAGCCAGAAAAAATCCTTTCCAATTGCCTTTTGGTTTTCTATCCAAATGGAAAAGCTACCAAAAAGAAAAAGCGAGAAAATGGACTGTTTCTTTCAGGGAAAGTGATTTAGTACAAGCATACCGATTATACACCTTGGCTCTGGCTGGGGAAGCTGAAGTAGCAGCGATGAATCGATTGAAAAACAAGAGCGACTTGAGCCCTCAGGCCATTGCGAGGTTAGCATTGGCTTATGCAAGGCTGGGACAGAGTTCAGTAGCCCAAAAATTACTTCAAAAATTTAGAGACACAAGGAAAAACAATATAAGCTACCGATACACTTACGGGTCTCAACTCAGAGACTTAGCTATGATCTTAGAAACTTACGTCTATGTAAATGATGAAGGTATGGACAAAGCAGCAGAGGAAATTGCTGATATTCTTTCTTCGGAGCAATACTTACATACACACGAAACCGCCTATGCGTTATTAGCGATGTCTAAATACATTACACATAAGGGTGGGAAGTCTCTTGATTTCAGTTTTAAAGTCAATGGAAATGAGAACCTTGTTGATACCTCTAAAGGAATTTATAGAACCAACCTAAATGTATCTCCTTCTTCAGTAACTAAGTTATCGGTCAGCAACAAAAAACAGGGGAGTTTGTTTATAAATGTTTTACAATCCGGACAGTTACCAGTTGGTGAAGAGCAGACGACTTCAAGAAATCTTAAGATCACTACCCAATATCTGGATGTAAATAAGGAGCCTATTGGTGTTGAAAACTTAAGGCAAGGTACCGAAGTGACATTGAAACTGAAGGTAGAGAATGAATCCAACTCTTATTTGAATGAAGTTGCACTAAGCCAGTTTATCCCAAGCGGCTGGGAGATTATAGACACCCAGTTTACTGATTTTAAAAGTGGGAATTTTGAAAATGCTAATCATGTAGATGTTCGTGATGACCGTGTTTACATTTACTTCGATTTAGATTCTAGAAAATCAACACATTTCGAAATTAAATTAAATGCATCCTACTTGGGTAAATATTATTTACCGGGAACTCAAGTGGAAGCCATGTATAGTGGTAATCATTATGCCAGAACACAAGGAAGATGGATCAATGTTGTAGATTAAAGTGTCTAAGAGAACTTTTCTAAAAAAAGAAATCAGGTTATAATGAAACAACTGACCAAAAGGAAATTACTGATAAGTATAAGCTTATTGATGTTTGCATTATGGTGGTTTTGTTTACCTAAAGTAATGTTTAGCGATCCCATATCATGCGTTGTAAATAGTCAAGAAGGAAAGTTACTTGGGGCTAGAATTGCAGATGATGGTCAGTGGCGGTTTCCAGCAACTGAAAAAGTTCCAGACAAGTTTGAACAGGCCATTCTTCATTTTGAGGATGAATTTTACTACTGGCATCCAGGATTCAACCCCGTTTCTATTGCTAAAGCTTTCTATTCTAATCTTCATAGTTCAACTAAAAGAGGAGGAAGTACGATAACACAACAAGTGATTCGACTTTCCAGAAAGAACAAACAGAGAAGCTATACAGAAAAAATGATTGAGCTTTTTCAAGCCACTCGCCTAGAATTTAGATTGAGTAAAAAGGAAATTCTTCAACATTATATAGCCTACGCACCATTTGGCGGAAATGTAGTTGGTCTTGAAGCAGCAAGTTGGCGATATTTTGGCATACCCTCAGAACGTCTCACGTGGGGACAATCTGCTGCTTTAGCAGTTTTACCCAATTCACCGAGTATTATTTATCCTGGAAAAAATGATAAACAGTTTCTTGATAAACGTAACTCACTCTTAAAAAAACTATTTTTAAAACAGATCATCGATAAAGAAACGTATCAGCTTTCTTTACTGGAAGACCTTCCAGGTCAACCACAGCCTTTACCTAATGAAGCCAATCATTTCACTGACTTTATGTGTCAGCAAAATCAAAATGAGGTATTGGCAAGTTCTGTACAGCACGATCTTCAAAAGAAAGCAATTTCAATCACCAATAAACACCAGAAGGATTTACAGAAGAATAATATTTACAATTTATCCCTAGTTGTTGTAGAAAATAAAACAAGAAAAGTTGTGGCCTACGTAGGAAATACAACTAATGCCAATAGTCCATTTCGATATGTAGACATGGCACAAGCCAAACGAAGTACTGGCAGCACCCTAAAGCCTTTTCTTTATGCTTCTTCACTTGAGAAAAGCCAGATTTTACCAACTTCATTATTGGAGGACATCCCTGCAAGTTTTAACGGATACAGACCTAAAAATTTCAATGAAAAATTTCATGGACTGGTTCCGGCACATCATGCCCTGAGCCGCTCCTTAAATGTCCCCTTTGTCAATGTCTTACACGAATATGGCTTATCATTTTTTTATGATGATTTAAGACACTTAGGTTTACACCAAATTAATAAAGGAGCCGACCATTATGGATTGACGTTGATTCTTGGTGGTGCTGAAGTAAGTTTATGGGAACTGACTCAAGCCTTTGTCAACTTTAAAGAAATTTATTCTACCTACGTCAACAATTCAAGTCAATACCAAGTTGACGAAATACAAGAATTAATAACTAGTGTAAAGACGGGGCAACAAGGCAAGGATTACAAATATATACCATCCAACTGGCATGCCTCTTCTGTATATTTTGCCTTAAAAGCGATGACAGAACTTGAGCGACCAGAAGAGATCAATTTTGATACAGCTGCAGGAGGTGAACAGCAGGTTGCCTGGAAAACAGGTACAAGTTATGGCTTCAAAGACGCTTGGTCTATAGGAATGAATAAAGATTACACCGTTGGCGCATGGGTAGGTAATGCCGATGCAGAAGGAAGACCAGATCTAACAGGCATAAAAGCAGCAGCTCCAATAATGTTTGATATGTTTAAGTCACTTCCTGAGAGTAAAGACTGGTTGGTTCCACCTTTTGACGATGTCAAACAGGTAGATCTATGCAGTTTTAGCGGACTGCTTAGAAATAAGGCTTGTTATAGTACTGAAAAGCAATGGATCCCTTCTCACTACAAAGCTTATGAACAATGCCAGTATCATATTGAAATTAACGTAGATGAAACGGAAACTTATCAAGTCAATAATAGTTGTTACCCGATTTCTAAAATTAAAACAAAGTCCTTTGTAAAACTCTCACCTATCGAAAAGTATTTCACTCAGTCTATTGGTTTTAAAACACCTCCTCCGCTCCATCCCGCATGCACTGATACTGAACAAGATCTGCGCCTGATGGAATTCATATATCCCAGAAAAAATGAGCGAATTCTTCTTCCTAAAAGCTTTAATGAGGATAATGAAGAAGTGGTCCTAAAATTGGCCCATTCTAAAAACACAGAAGTGCATTGGTACATCGATAATCGCTATCTCATTACGACAACAGAACTTCATGAAACCAGTATTTATCTCAAGCCAGGAAGTTATCAGATAAGTGTAGTCGATAAAAAAGGAA
>CAZOAD010000127.1:0-3530 GCA_964577705.1 uncultured Mesohalobacter sp. | reverse complement strand
AAATATTTTTCAGATTGAAATCCATCTTAGAAGCGTACTTTTCAATTTTTGTTCTCAACTCACCTTCTTCCAACGGAGTTTGTTTATTGAATAGCGGAACGATGAGTTTAGCATAAAACATATTCAATGCAACTGAAATAACAGCTACTAAAATCCAGGTATACCACCAGAAATTTGTTCCTACATCCTTGTAAAAAATCAAAATCAATCCTAAAATAACCCCTCCTAAAATGATAGTTATCAAAACCGATTTCAACTTATCTTTCCAAAATAAGGCTTTTGTAGATGTATTGAAACCATAGCGTTCTTCAATGGTGAAGGTAAAATAATATTCGAATGGTAGACTTAGAATTTCACTACCTAAAAATAAGATGCCGAAGAAAATTAAAGATACCACAATAGAGTTATCGGAATATTGATGAGCTATGCTATTCACGATTTCAAAGCCTTCTATCCCAAAAAAGAAAAGGATTAAAGCCAATGAGAATAAAGATTGAAAGAAACTAAATGTGAATTTAGCTTTTTTATAAGATTGAGACTTTTGGTAGTCCTCTTTATTATAAAGATTCTCGAGTCCAGCAGGAGGTGCTGTGTCAAACTGAGAATAATTGAGATAATCTAAAAAACTTTCCAAAAGAAAATTGAAGACGATGAGTCCAAGGATGAGATAAAAAATAAATTCTGAAGTCATTCCTTCTTTTTGAGCAAATCTAATTCATGTTTTGGAATTTTTTGCGTCATAGACTTGGTAATTGATTTGGAATTTTATGCAATCTAGGTTGTCATATTCATTAATAGATGCTAAATTTGCTTTAAAGCAATGCGAAAGTTATAAATGAGTAAATTGGTATCCAGCGTTGAATCTTTAGAAGTCAATTTAAAAAAATTGATATCAAACTATGAACATCTAAAGGTTGAACACGAGCATTTAAAAAACCAGTTTAGTTCTACGTCTAAAACTATTTCGGAGTTGAATTCAGAAATAGAAAGATTGCAACACGAGAACAAAACACTCAGAACAGCCAACGCAATGCTAGGCAGTACCGAGCATAAAAGAGAGACCAAATTAAAAATAAATAGTTTAATAAAGGAAATAGATAGTTGCATCATTCAATTAGCAGAATAATATGGCTCAAGGTAAACTCAAAATCAAATTATCAATTGCAGATAGGGTTTATCCATTGACCATAAGGCCAGAACAAGAAGAAGGTTTAAGAAAAGCTGCTAAGCGAATAAATGGAGTTATTAAGAAGTTTGAGCAAGACTATGCAGTGAGAGACAAACAAGATGTATTAGCCATGAGTGCTTTACAATTTGCTGCAGAAATCGAACAAAACCAATTATCGTCTTCTTCAGAATTGAAGACCGTAGAGGTGAAACTCGATGAGTTGGATGCCATGCTTAAAAGCCAATTAAACTAACGTTCATTACATAAATCGACACTGCCTGTATTAGTCGTACCTTTTTGATAAACTCAACATTTACTAATTAAAAAGGGTGAGTTTCAGTTGCTAAAGCAAGCCGCCACTTCGGTGCAGCGGATCCTTGATCAGCTGAGTATCCCTAAACCTGTTTACACGGAGTTTTATACAAAACTAGGCTAATACAGGCTTTTTTTATATCTACAATTATGGAAATTACATTTATTATAATAGCAGCCATTGCAGGACTTATCATAGGATTTGTCATATCAAAAACAATAGATAGCAAAAGCGCGACAGGCACTTTAAAAAGTGCAGAAAAAGAAGCTCAAAAAATACTAAAAGAAGCTGAAAAAGAAGGTGAGAGTGTCAAAAAGGACAAAATTCTTCAAGCTAAAGAAAAATTTATTGAACTGAAATCTGAACACGAGAAAGTTATCCTTTCCCGAGATCAGAAAATAAGTGAAGCTGAGAAGAGGACCAAAGACAAAGAATCTCAAGTTTCTAATGAGCTTTCCAAAAACAAAAAGCTGAATGCAGAACTCGATGAAAAGCTTAAAGATTACACCTACAGAACCGAATACTTAGAAAAACGCCAGGAGGAGATTGATAAGATTCTTCAACGTAAAATCAATCAACTTGAAGTCTTGAGCGGACTAAGTGCAGAAGAAGCTAAGTCTCAACTCATGGAGTCGCTAAAAGAAACAGCGAAAGCTGAGGCGATGCAAATGATACAAGATACCGTTGAAGAGGCAAAATTGACCGCCCAGCAGGAAGCTAAGAAAATAGTGATCAATACCATTCAAAGAGTGGGGACAGAAGAAGCGATAGACAATTGTGTCTCTGTATTCAACCTGGAAAGCGATGATGTCAAAGGTAGAATTATTGGTCGTGAAGGTAGAAATATTCGGGCCATTGAAGCAGCAACAGGTGTAGAAATAATCGTAGATGATACTCCGGAGGCTATCATTTTATCTTGTTTTGATTCTATAAGACGTGAAGTAGCGAGGTTATCCCTTCATAAATTGGTTACAGATGGAAGAATTCACCCGGCCAGAATCGAAGAAGTGGTTAAAAAGACCAGAAAAGCGATTGACGAAGAAATTATAGATATAGGTAAACGAACCATCATAGATCTTGGCATACACGGCTTACACCCTGAGCTTGTGAAAATGGTAGGTAGAATGAAATACAGATCCTCTTATGGTCAAAATCTTCTGCAACACTCCAGAGAAGTCGCCAAACTTTGTGGCATCATGGCTTCCGAACTTGGTCTTAATCCAAAACTAGCTAAACGTGCTGGCTTACTCCACGACATTGGTAAAGTTCCTGAAACGGAGACTGAACTTCCACACGCCATACTTGGTATGCAATGGGCAGAAAAATACGGAGAGAAGCCAGAAATTTGTAATGCGATTGGTGCTCACCACGACGAGGTGGAAATGACTTCATTGCTGTCTCCGGTTGTACAGGTTTGTGATGCAATAAGCGGGGCAAGACCTGGCGCGAGAAGACAGGTCTTAGATTCCTACGTCAAACGTTTGAAAGACCTTGAAGACATTGCCTTTGGGTTTGGCGGAGTGAAGAAAGCCTACGCCATCCAGGCTGGTAGAGAGCTGAGAGTCATCGTAGAGAGTGAAAAAGTGAGCGATGAAAAAGCCTCTGCATTATCTTTCGAAATCTCTCAAAAAATCCAAACCGATATGACTTATCCAGGTCAAGTAAAAGTGACTGTTATCAGGGAGACACGAGCGATTAATATCGCGAAATAAAAAGTTTTATTTAGCAATAAAAATGAAGTTGAATAGCCAAATATGTCTCATATTTGGCTATTCATTTTTTAACTAAATTCAAATTATTATGAAAAAAACAATTTTATTGGTCGCACTGGCTTTCGGGATGTTCAGTGCAAATGCACAAGACATTTCATTCGGAGCTAAAGCTGGAATTAACTTAGCATCAGTATCTGGTGATGACACAGATGATTTAGACGGCAGGACAGGCTTTCACGTTGGAGCTGTAGCAGAATTTTCTTTATCTGAGAAGTTTTCCTTACAACCTGAATTATTGTACTCTACGCAAGGTGCTAAATTTGAGGAAACTGCTTTT
>CAZOAD010000126.1:0-3563 GCA_964577705.1 uncultured Mesohalobacter sp. | reverse complement strand
TCTACCCTGTTAAATGGTGAGAAATCACAAAGCTACGCTTATTTCACTGGGGTTGGGCTGGGGCAAACAAAAAGACTTTGATTTTCTTCTCTTTCCTATTAAACGGTTATCCGAATACACGACTATACGACTATACGACTATACAATCAACCTAACTCCCTCCTATTCCAAACTGCCAACGTTAATAATAGACTCACCGGATGCGAATAATACACGGAATCCTGGGTCTGAAATTTATGGTAGAGGTCCTTAACCACTTGAGGGTCGATAAAGGTTTGGAAGTCCTGGTCAAACAAATACGACTCTAGTTGCTTTTCATTGTCTTCCCCTAAAAATTGTAGCTCCCAGTTCCGCTGGATGAATTTTTTACCTAGTTTCTCCTGAAGGACACGTTTCAATTTATCGGTAATGCGGTAAGGCAGGTTGTAGGGCGCTTTGTTGTTTTGAAAATTGGTGAGGTTAAACGGCTTCTGATCCTGCCAGGTGATCCTGGCCACTTCGGGGTGGTTGCGTTTGATGTACTCGATTTGAAGTTGGCGATCAGACAGATGGGTTTCGGGGATCTTGCAAATTAACTGACACATACGGTCATCGTAGTAGGGTAAGGTGATGGGATTCGCCGCTTCAAACACGCTTAAATTGATGCTGGTCCAGCGCGGTGCCCAGTACATCGACTTAAAAGCTCTGACTTTGGCCGAGGTATTTTGGATATCGATACGATTCAATAAGGTTAGGGTGGTATCTTTTAAATAGGTGTCGAAATCACCTTCTAAGTTCCAGCTGTTCCAAAGCTGTCGCGCCAACTCTAGCCCTCCTTTCTTGATCACTTTTTTATGGATATAAGAGACTAAGTCTTTATCCTGAATCCCTTCATCGCCTCCCTTATCGAATAGCACATCGCCCCAATGTCCCAACGAAAAGACGCCCTGCATTTGTTTCAGCTCCTCTAAAACACCCATTTGCCGAGGATGGGTGAATTCTGAATAACACTGATTGATCTCAGCCAACTCATCAATCTTATCCCAAAGATAATTGTGCGGAATCTCAAAAGCTTGGAAATCAAAGTCACAGACCTCAGCGATTTGTTCACTGATCTGATGCTCTCGATATCCCCCCTGAAAGGAATACGAATACGAGGTCACCTTTTTCCCTAACTTGTGTAAGGCTACCGCCTGACTACGACTATCCAGCCCTCCGGATAGAGGTAAAATAACAGGATGATCGCCAACTTGCTCGTCAATAATCTGTTCCAACAGGTCCTGATACTGCTGAAGGGAGGTATCGAAGTTTTGGTCTTTAGGTTCGTAAGTCCAGTGAAACCAGGATTTTGAACTGACCAGAAAACCGTTTTCATCCACTTCATTGATCGTCCCTGGTCGTAAAACCTTAGTATCCTTCCAGTAAGTTGAGTCGTCCCAAAAAAATCCCGTTGCTGCAAACAGGCAAATGGCTTTATGATCCAGTTCGTGGGATTCCCCTTTGATCTTGACGAAAGTTTGGTGAATTGGGATGATGGGATTTTTAATGGTTGGCATATTCGTGTATTGGTTTTATCGTCTATTGGTATATTCGGGTAAGCGCTTATTCGGTTAAAAGTGTATTAACTAAGTTTAATCTATGTGTATTTATTAATCATTAAAAGAATACATTTTTGTCTTATTAGTAGAAAACACCCCTATAATCCCCTCAAGGGGATAGTTGCCTTTGGTTTCCTCCCTTGAGGGAGGATTGAGGTGGGTGTGTATCGTGTTTAGATGTCTACTAAATTTTTATTATTTGGGTAATCTACTCTTCCAATAAACCATTATACGATTACTCGATCCTCGACTACATTATTATACAAACTTAACATTCCCACCACCATTTGCTCTTCATTATGCTGAGCCTCCACTTTGAGTCTGGCAGCCATCTTAATATTTCTAATCTCATCCACTTCTAAATTAGTAATACTAAGGATTTGTTCTGCCATTACCTCCGCATCTCTTACGGGCACAATCCATCCTTCCTTACCATGGGTAATCAATTCCTCCATTCCACCACAATCGGTAGAAATTACGGGAGTGCCTAAAGCCATAGCTTCGACGGCAACATTAGCGATGCCTTCTTCTATACTAGATAAAAGAAAAAGGTCGGATACTTTCATCATCTCAAAGACTTTATCTTGAGGTAATTTCGAGGTTAGAATCACCTTCCCCGTCAAACCTAAATTATCGATTAAAAATAGTAACTCTTCGTCGCCTTCAGCGCCTACGATAGTATAGTTAAAATCAATCCCTTGTCGATGTAATACTGCACAGGCTTTAATAGCGTAGTCAAAGCCTTTGATCCAGTGCGGACGACCGACAGAAATCAACTCCAAGGTTTCATTTTTGATAACTTCAGGTTGAAACTCAAATCTTGATAAGTCTAGGCCAGTGTAGACCACCTGATTCATCTTATTTGGATGCGTATAAATTTGATCTCCAACTTTTGCAATTGCCTCAGAAACCGAATGAAAGCCATCAAACTTCGGGAGCCATTGTTGTAAATAATTGAAATTCTCTGAGTTCACAAAAGGCCTCACGTTGGTTTGGTAACCTCTTTGTGAAAGTACGAACTTAAACTGCTTTTTATTCAGTTGCTCTTCAAACAATGAAATATTCGAGACCCACTGCAGGTGAACGATATCAGGCTGAATATTATTTAAAGCTGCACTTAAATTTATTTTCTTAAGTTTAGATTTATCTCCCTTAAGTAAGAGACTAATCGTTTTCAACAAAGCATTAGAGCTAACTCCCCACTTCAAACTCGTCCATGCAAATTTGATTCGACTTTGACTGCTTCCCAGACCTACATACTGAACACCTTTAAGTTTTTCATTTATCTCTTCGTTAAAGCCTAAGACATAAACGTCTACATCATGATTTACCAGGCCCTGAATCAGGCGATTGATAAAAGCGGTGGTGTTGAAAGTGCCGTCGAAGATGATTAATTTCATTTTTAGTTTATCGTTTACTGTTGAGCGTTCAGCGTTTATGGTTGTTAGTTTTCTGTAAACAGTAAAAATCAACTGTGAACAGATTGATGAAACTCTTCAATTTGCTTAGCCACTTTTTTCCAATCATATTCCAGAGCCTTTTCTCTCAACTTTAGTGACTGGGATCCCTGCTTATTACCATCCTCTAATACATTTACAACTTCCTGAAACAAAACCTCTCTATCATTTTCAAAACAGGAGTTCGTTCCTTCTAAGTAAGTTTCATTTCCACCAACCGAATTGGTTACGATAGGCAAGCCACAGGCCATAGCTTCCAAAATAGAATTACAGGCCGTTGCATCTTGTAAAGGCAAAAACAACAGCTTGGAGGTTTGGTACAAGCGCTTTAAATATTCATCACCTACTCCTGAAAGTTTGAATAAATTTTTTGAATCCTCTACTTTCTTAAGCGCTGAAGGAATACCGACTACTTTTATTTTTAAAGTATCATCAAATTCTTCAAATTTTGGAATTGCCCAGTTCAATAGTTCAAAATCCCTAAGGTGCTGACCAACGAATAAAATACAGTGTTCTTTATCTACATCTG
>CAZOAD010000125.1:0-3624 GCA_964577705.1 uncultured Mesohalobacter sp. | reverse complement strand
TGTTGGGACTTGTTGGACTATCGGTGATAGTAACGACAAGTTGTGAAAGAGAAGTGTCAGATGACGCAGTATTAGCTACTTTTCCAAATACTGCAGAAGTGTATACTGATAACCCCGTTGGGCTTACAGATGAGTTTTTTATATCTATAGATCCACTGGAAGGAGCAAATCCTGAGGCTTTTAATACAGATGATAATGAAGCCTATCTAGGATCTTCATCAATCAGAATTGATGTTCCCTCTCCAGACAATCCAGATGGTAGCTTTGTAGGTGGTATTTTTAGAGATAGAGGAGAGGGTAGGAATTTAACAGAATACGATGCACTCACCTTTTGGGCGAAAGGAACTGTTAATGGCTCATTGAGCAATGTTGGTTTTGGTACTGATTTCCTGGAAGATAAATTTCCAGCAGCTAGGCAAGGAGTAGAGCTTACCACCAATTGGAAAAAATACATCGTACCTATTCCAGATGCTTCAAAGCTAACTCAGGAAAGAGGCATGTTTTTCTTTACCGCTGGAGGCTTTGATATTATTGATGATGAGCCCAATGGAAATGAAGTTGCATGGACGTTTTGGTTAGATGAAATTAAATTTGAAAAGTTGGGAACTTTAGGTCAGCCAAGACCATCTATAGTAGGAGGAGAAAATATTGTATTACAAAATTTTATCGGAGGGACCATAAATATTTCTGATTTGACTCAAACCTTCAACTCAGCTGATGAAGGAGATATTGATGTAAACGCCTCTCCTGCCTATTTTGAATTCGAATCATCTGAGCCAGACGTGGCCACGGTAAATTCTTCAGGTCAGATAAATGTTATTGGTGAAGGATCCTCAACAGTCACGGCAACTTTAGGAGATAACGTTGCAAATGGTTCTATAACAATTCAATCCTTAGGGAACTTTGATCCTGCACCAACACCTACTCGTGACCCAAGCAATGTGATTTCAATTTTTAGTGATGCTTATCAAAATGTACCGGTAGATTATTATAATGGGTTTTTTACAAACGATGGTCAAACCACCCAAGGTGGTGTAGGCCCTGGTGGTGCCGATCTTTTTGTTGATGGTGATGGTATAATTAATTATACGAATTTAAATTTTGTAGGTATAGGGACTTTTTTGAATGTATCTCCGGTAAATGCCTCTGCTATGACTCATATCCATGTTGACCTAAATATAAATGAGCAATTAGATGCAGGCGATAATATCACCTTAGAACTAATCAATGATGTTGGAGGTAATGAAACTTCAGGTTCAGTTGTAATTACTGCAGCAGATCTAGCAGCTAATGAATGGAGAGGGTTTGATGTTCCTTTAGATAGTTTCACTGGACTTTCGAGCCGAGCCCAGATAGGTCTCATCTTTTTTTCGTCTAGTACAATTTCAAACATATACGTCGATAATATCTACTATTACATTGAGGAATAATAAAAACTTATAAACATGAAAGTAATCCATTCAAATTATTTAAAGTTAAAAACGCTTCTTAACTTATCCATTATTTTGATGACTATGTTGCTGCTAAATGGCTGCGATCTCGACGAAACTCAAGAAGTGGTTACAAAAAATAACCTGGTCTGGGCCGATGAATTTGATCAAGACGGGGCACCAAACCCTGAAAAATGGAGTTTTGACATTGGCGATGGAACTGAACAAGGCATTCCTGGCTGGGGAAATAATGAACTCCAGTACTATACCGATAGACCAGAAAATGCTAAAGTAGAAAACGGAGTTTTGGTCATTACGGCAAGACAAGAAACTTTTCAGGGAAATAATTATACCTCTGCAAGATTAACAACTCAGGGCTTATTTGAAAAAGAATACGGGCGATTTGAAGCTCGGATTAAGTTGCCTTTTGGCAAAGGCTACTGGCCAGCATTTTGGCTACTTGGTGTGCCTGAAACCATAATTGTAGATGGAGAAGAAGTTTTGGAAGAATGGCCAGCGGTAGGTGAAATAGATATTATGGAGTATCTCGGAGATGAACCTACTACTGTTTTTGGAACTCTTCATGGCCCTAATTTTTCTGGAGCAGAATCTATCTCTAAAGAATTTAGCCTGCAAAATGATAGGTTTGATGCTGATTTCCATGTCTTTGGAATCGAGTGGTCGCCCAATCAAGTTAATTATTATGTGGATGATGTGTTATATCATTCTTTAACGCCTGAAGATGTGGACGAAGAAACGGATGGCGAAGGCCAATGGGTGTTTAACGACAGGCCATTTTACATTATCCTCAACGTCGCAATTGGTGGTAATTTACCAGGTAACCCTACCCCAGAAACTGTTTTTCCACAACGTATGGTAGTGGATTATGTTAGAGTTTACGAATAATTAAAACGCATTCAAATGAAATTACATAAAAGAAGCCTTTTGCTGGCAAGTGTCATGATTTTATCTTTACTTCAATTTTCTTGTGAAGACAACGATAGTGGAATAGAGTTTGTCGATTTTGATGTGAGTTTTATTACAGATATCGATGACAAAACAGTAACATTTAATAATATTTCTACAGGAGCCACTAGCTTTTTATGGAATTTTGGAGATGGAACAACTTCAGATGTAATAAATCCACAAAAAACCTACGAAGAATATGGTACTTACACAGTTACATTAACTGCAACAAATGATGATGGGGAAACATCGACCTTTCAAGATGAACTCGATTTAGAATTAATACTAATACCTGTTCCCGTTGTTAATGGTGACTTTGAAAACGGATCTGAAGGTTGGATTCAAGGTGTTGATGATAACTCTCCTGCCCCAGTTGTTACAGAAGGGGGCAATTCCTATTATGAAGTGAATGTTACAAGTCCTGACCCCAATCAACCGTTTCTTATAAATCTCAGCCAAAAGTTAGAAATCTTACAAGGTAATAGATATCTTTTGAGGTTTGATGCCTGGTCTGATGACGATAGAAGTATCATTGCCGGAATTGGTTTAAGCGGTGGAGATTTTACCAATAATGTTCAAACCGTCAATATTACAAATACACAAACCCAGTACGAACTCTCCCTAAATTCTTTTGATTTTGGAGCTCCGGATGCTAGAATATTATTCGATTCTAACGCTGAAGCTGGCCTTGTAAGGATAGATAATGTTTCATTATTTATTGTAGAATAAACTAGGCTAGTATAAAAAATAAAATTTATTGAAATCAAATTTTAAATACATTATATAATATATAAATGATAAATAATGCTAATCAAGAGCAATTAGAAATTGTAAAAATAAATAACGAGAAATTCCTCAAAATATCTGAAAGTCACAAACTCAGAGCTTTTTTTATGAGCATCGTCAGTGATTCTAATCACTGGATGTTTATTTCTAGCAACGGTGGTTTAACGGCAGGAAGACGAAATGCTGAATTTACTTTATTCCCTTATTACACAGACGATAAGATAACAGAATCTGCACACTATACTGGAAGTAAGACTATATTCAAAGTGCATTCTGCAGACCGTGTTCATTACTGGGAACCTTTCTCCAATCGGTTTGTTGAACAGTATCAAATTTCAAGAAACCTTTACAAGAATATTTATGGAGATAAGTTGATTTTTGAAGAAATCAATCATTCTTTAAACCTCAAATTCACTTACCGTTGGTCCACTAGCGATCAGTT
>CAZOAD010000124.1:0-3626 GCA_964577705.1 uncultured Mesohalobacter sp. | reverse complement strand
TGTCGTGCCTCTGGCAAGCAGGTTTCCTTGGCAAAGGCAGGTCGTGAGTCGTGAGTCGGTAGTCGGTAGTCGGTAGTCGAAATTAAAAAATAACTCAGGTATATAGGATTTCTGAATTTATTTGAGTTTAATTATTATCAACTAACAACTGAACATAGCTTATATATACACCAAAAGCGGAGATTTAGCCAACACACCAGTCACGATTCACAATTCACCGATAACTGTCGGGTACTGAAATAAGTTGACCGTTTTACGGAGTTTTAAACAACTCAGGATTATGGCAAAACTACAAGATTTTTCTAAAGAAAGTTCACAACGAATAAATCGTTATTTTAGTGAAAGCTTTAAACGAAAGAAGGTTCAGGAAATAGAGAAGAACCTTTCTACAGTTATGGAGATTAGCAAAGAGTATGACGTGTCAAAAACGGCAATATATAAATGGCTGGACAAGTACTCCCGCAATCGTAAACGAGGTGTAAAACAAGTTGTAGAACTTATGAGCGATACCCGAAAAATACAGGATTTAAAGGCAAAAATTCGTGACCTTGAGCATTTGATTGGTCAAAAGCAGATCGAGATTGAGTTTAAAAATAAGATGATAGATATTGCTGAAGAGATGTATGATATCGACATCAAAAAAAAACTCAGTTCCAAACCCTTACCTGGTTCTGGCTCAATAGGAAAGAACACCGATGGAAAATGAACCAGATCTATCGTTGGCTAGGAACTACGAAGCAAAACGTACATCAGCGGCTCAATAGAGAAATAGAAAGGGAGGAAGAGAAAGAGCAGCTAAAAGTGATTCTGCAGCAGGTAAGAGAAGATCATCCGAATATGGGATGTAAGGCACTTTATCGGAAGGTAAGACCTGAGACCATGGGCAGGGATAAGTTCTTTGAATTTTATGGTAAATATGGTTTTAAAATACCTAAGCAAAAATGCTTTAGAAGAACTACAGACAGTAGCGGAGTAATACGTTTCCCTAATCTGATTAAGGATCGGGAGTTGACAGGAGTAAACCAGGTTTGGGTGAGTGATATAACCTATTATGAAATGAACAGTAAATTCTATTACCTAACCTTTATAATGGATCAATATTCCAGGAGGATAATTGGTTATAGTGCTAGCAGGACACTCAAAACAGTCGATACAACCATACCAGCTCTAAAGATGGCACTTCCCCGAATTAAAGGAAATGAAAAGGAAAAACCTATCATACACTCAGATGGCGGAGGACAGTACTACAGCAAAAGGTTTTTAAACCTAACAAGAGGATGTTTAAGAAATAGTATGTGTGTGAATGTTTATGAGAACCCTCATGCAGAGAGGATTAACGGTATAATAAAGAACAGTTATCTAAAAGGATATAACCCAATAACAGAACAAAGCTTAAACAAGAGTCTAGATAAGGCAGTATATATGTATAATCATGAGAAACCTCACAGTGCAATAAAGCACTATACACCAGTTGGATATGAACGAAAACTAAATAAGCAAATAATTAATAACTTTGAATCAAATAAACAAATCTAAAAAGGTCAACTCTATTCAGGACTCTACACATCCTTCAACTGCCAACCGACAACTGTGAACCGTCAACTGACAACTGACTACTCTCAACCAAAATAAAAAGCCCAATGCATTACATCATTAGGCTTTAGTTTAACTTCTAGCGACGAATCACTAATCACTGTTGACAAGTCACTGATTAAAACGCTTTCATTCTCCATCCGTGTGGATCGTCGACTTTGTTATACTGTATGTCTTGCAGGCTTTTTTTGAAGAAGGTTCCGTAAGGTTGGTCGATGGTAGGAAGATCATAATACTCTCCATCGTATTCAAAGCCATCTACTCTTACAACTGTAGCCGCGGTACCAGCTCCAAAAATTTCTTTCAGTTCTCCGCTTTTTGCAGCTTTTACTATTTCTTTAACCGATACTTTATCTACAACGACCTCTACGTTGTTATCTTTAGCCAACTGGATGATGCTCTTACGAGTCACCCCATCCAAAATTCTATCGTTGGTAGGTGCAGTCAAAAGCTTATCTCCTACTCTAAAGAAAATATTCATGGTTCCTGCTTCTTCCAGATACTCATGAGAACTGGCGTCTGTCCAAATAATCTGATCCAGACCTTTCGCCTTAGCGAGTTTGGTCGGGTAAAACTGGGCGCCATAATTACCTGCGGCTTTTGCATAACCTACACCCCCATCTGCAGCTCTACTGTACTCCTGAGCAAAAATAACTTTGATAGGTTTGTTATAATAGGCTTGTGCCGGGCAGGTGATGATCATAAATCTGTAGCGATCCGATTCTGAAGCTGATACTCCATTCTCAGTAGCGATCACAAAAGGACGGATATAAAGTGAATTTCCATCTCCTTTTTTCACCCAATCCTTATCCATCTCCAACAAGGTTTTTAATGAATTAAAGAAGTAATCTTTAGGAAATTCAGGAATTGCTAAACGTTTTGACGATTTATTGATACGCTCAAAATTTTGCTCAGGTCTGAATAGCCACACCTGGTTCTCCTCATCTTTAAAAGCTTTCATGCCTTCAAAAACCGCTTGACCATAATGAAACACTTTGGAAGAAGGTTCAAATTCCATCGGACCGTAAGGCACAATTTTAGGCGTTTGCCACTCTCCATCCACATAATCGCAGTACATCATATGATCTGCGTTTACCTTTCCAAATTGAAGATTACTAAAGTCCACATCATGGATTCTAGAAGTTTTTATTTTGGTAATATCAAGTTGTATATCAGTGCTATTCATTATAAATTGTATTTTTGCAAATGTACTAAATTTTGATAAGTTTAATTCAATTGAATTCTTAATTTCAGTGTTATTCTAATCATAATTTTTAAATTATTATCATGAAACATCTACTTTTATTACCATTTTTTTTGTTTTTACTGGCTTGTGGTTCAAAAGAAACAAAGCAAGACCAAGAAGTGGAAACTGAACCTACCACAGAAAACACCACTGAAAAGAAAGAGTTAAGCATCGAAACCGACTCTCAATTTGGTGAAGCCTTCACTACTACTGAAGTGAAATCCAACAGCGAAATGCTGGCCATGTACCAAGACTTATCTCTTGGAGATACGATTCAAGTTCAGTTTCAATCTGAAGTTGAAAGTGTTTGCGCCAAAAAAGGCTGCTGGATGAAGCTGGAGTTGCCTGAAGACCAAAACGCTCACGTGACTTTCAAAGATTATGGTTTTTTTGTCCCTAAAGACAGTCAGGGCCATAAGATGCTCGTCAATGGTATGGCTTTTATCGAAGAAACTGATGTTGAGACCCTAAAGCATTACGCAGAAGACGCTGGCAAAACCCAAGTAGAAATAGCAGAAATCACAGATCCTCAGCTGAACTATAGATTTATTGCGACTGGGGCGAAAGCAGTAAAGTAGGTTTTAGGTGGTAGAGGGTAGTGATTAGTGAATTGTCATTCCGACAGAGAAGTTTTATTGACTTCGACGAGCCTGCCTGACGGCAAAGGCAGGGAATCTCTTAAAATTGCATATTTAATTTTATCAGCAGCTACTTGAAAATGGCAGATCACTAGTGAGTCGTGAGTCGTGAGCCTGCCTGCGTTTCCTTGGCAAAGGCAGGTCGTGAG
>CAZOAD010000123.1:0-3756 GCA_964577705.1 uncultured Mesohalobacter sp. | reverse complement strand
TCTCAGCATCTACTCCAAACACAGAACTTCCAAAGACTTTGACAAGCATAATAAACTGATTAACGGTTAGTTATCCTAAAAATAAACTTTTTCCATTAATATGTAAAATGATGCCTGATATAAATAAAACACCCGAAAGCTGAACTTTCGGGTGCTGAAGAATATTAATAATCTAGCTTTATGATTTATAATGTTTCAACAAGCTAGTTGTGGAAGCATCGTGTGGATGTTCTATGCTGCTGGACTGAATATCTTTTAGAGTTGTTTTGGCCAGTTGTTTTCCCAGCTCAACGCCCCATTGGTCATAACTGAAAATATTCCAGATCACGCCCTGTACGAATATCTTGTGCTCGTACATCGCCACCAATTTACCAAGAGACTTAGGTGTAAGTTGGTTTATGAGAATAGATGTCGTAGGCTTATTGCCTTCAAATACTTTAAAGGGAAGAAGTTTTTGAATTTCCTCCACGCTTAAACCCTGATCTTGTAGCTCTTGATGAACTTCATCTTTAGTTTTACCCTGCATTAGAGCTTCAGTCTGAGCAAAATAATTAGCCATCAAGATGTCATGGTGTTGTTGATTAGCATGCAAAGCCGTTTTAAAACCGATAAAATCTGAAGGGATTAGTTTAGTTCCCTGATGCATCAATTGAAAAAAGGCATGCTGAGAATTGGTTCCAGGCTCTCCCCATACAATACTCCCTGTCTGGTACTTCACTCTTTGGCCAGCTCTGTCAACACTTTTACCATTACTTTCCATAGAAGCTTGTTGTAAGTAAGGCGCTAATTTTTGAAGATACTGCGTATAAGGGATGATAGCTTCACTTTCAGCATTCAAAAAGTTATTATACCAAATGCCTAATAAAGCCAAAACCACAGGAATATTGTCTTCAAAGTCTGAAGTTCTGAAGTGATTATCCATGTCTTCAGCTCCATCCAGAAGGGCCTGAAAATGGTCAGCACCGAGACTGATGACGATAGAAAGCCCTGCAGCACTCCAAAGTGAAAATCGGCCTCCAACCCAATCATACATAGGGAATATGTTGTCTTTAGCAATGCCGAATTCTTCAACTGCGTTGATGTTAGTAGAAACCGCCACAAAATTATGTTTGACATCCTCTTGTGAAGCCGATTCTAAAAACCAATCCCTGATCGTATTTGCATTGGTAAGGGTTTCTTGAGTACTAAACGACTTGGATACAATCACAAATAGCGTTGTTTCAGGGTTCAGCTGTTTAATCGTTTCCATAACGTGATCTCCATCTACATTGGAAACAAAATGAGGGGTGATATGAGTTTTATAATAAGCTAATGCATCCACAACCATTTGTGGGCCTAAATCTGAGCCGCCGATACCAATATTGACAATATTTGTGAATTTTTTTCCAGAAAAGGATTTACGCTTTCCTGAGTTTACTTGGTCTGCAAAATTCTTAATTTTCTCTAATACGGACTGAACATCGTTATAAACATCAACACCATCAACTTTTGCTGAATTGTTTTTAGCTGACCTTAAAGCCGTGTGTAGCACAGCTCTTCCTTCAGTTTCGTTTATTTTATCTCCTCCAAAATAGCTTTGAATCGCAGTTTTCAAATCAGCTTCTTCTGCCAAATTTAAAAGTTGCTGGAATACATTTTCATCAATTAAATTTTTTGAAAAATCAATTAGAAAATCTTCATTATGAATAGAGAAATCTTTAAATCTATGGGAATTGGATTCAAATAAATATTTAAGGTAAAATTCTTTCTTTGAAAGTGAATCGAGCTCCTTCCAGGATTTAAAATTGATTGGAGATTTGGTATGTAATGGCATCTAATTGACTTTAAGAACGTTTTTTTTATAATGAGCGATCAGACCATCTATAGGACGTCTGATTATATTTCCGATATCCAGATGGTAGCGTTTGGCTACATCTCTAATGATATCTTCGGAGAAGAAAGCAATGGAACCTATGAAATGGATAGGAACGTTTTGAGCCTGCTTAAAACACATCACGCGGCGCTCAATAAATTTCTCAATACCTTCATAAATCAATTTATAAAAATAACCGTTCCTCTCTTGAGCTGTAAATATAAATTCTGCAAAGGAGGCCAAATACGTATTGGGGTTGTCTTTTTTGTAAACGTTCTTTTTGATGGTATCAGCATCAAGATCGTAACGTTTGGCAAATTCTCTACTCATATCATCTCCCATAAATTTATAGAAATAATCACGAATAAGTCGTTTACCAAAGTAATTCCCACTAGCCTCATCCATAAGCACATAGCCTAAGGATTCTACTTCCATGTGAACGCTTTTGCCATCAAAATAGCAAGAATTAGATCCGGTTCCTAAAATGCAAACAATGCCAGGCTCTGTGGTAGCGGCCAAAGCTGCAGCGACCATGTCTTCATCTACATTTATCTCCGCATCCTTAAAATAGTCTTGTAAAATCTCTTCTAAATTTTTAACTGGAGTTGGAGTCCCACAACCTGCTCCATAAAAATCAACGCGTGTGACCTTAGGAATCATTTTTTTGAGGTCTTCATTCTCTTCTAAGCGAGATTTTAAAGTTTTCGGTTTAAAAACAGCAGGGTTTAATCCCTTAGTTCTTGTTTTTACTGCAACCTCACCATTGTCATCTAGTAAAATCCAATCACACTTGGTTGAGCCGCCGTCTGCTATAAGTATCATAGGCTTTATTTTATGTTAAAAAAGGCTTACTTCTCTTTAAGAAATAAGCCTTTTCTGCAGTTGTTACTTATAACTTAGCAATATGTAAGGCTAAATCAACAAGTTTTGCTGAATATCCATATTCGTTATCGTACCAAGCTATCAACTTGAAGAAATTATCATTTAAAGCAATACCTGCATTGGCATCAAAATTTGAAGTTGCTGTTTCTGATACGAAATCCTGAGAAACAACCTCATCTTCATAGTAGCCTAAAACTCCTTTCATTGGACCATCAGCAGCAGCTTTCATGGCAGCTTTTACTTCCTCATAAGTGGCAGACTTTTCTGTTCTTACCGTCAGATCTACAACAGATACATCTGCAGTAGGAACTCTAAAGGCCATACCGGTTAATTTACCATCCACTTCTTTCAATACTTTACCTACAGCAACAGCAGCTCCGGTACTTGTAGGAATAATATTGTTCATAGCACTTCGTCCTAATCTGTAGTTTTTAGCAGATGGAGAATCTACTGTGTATTGTGTCGAGGTTGCAGCATGAATGGTGGTCATCAAGCCTTCGACAATGCCAAAATTGTCGTTGATGACTTTGGTCATTGGAGCTAAACAGTTGGTAGTACAAGAAGCATTGGACACTACTGTATCTTCTGCTGTAGCATCATTCTCGTTCACACCCATTACAAACATAGGAGCTGTTTTGGATGGTGCTGAAATCACCACTTTCTTCGCACCAGCCTCTATGTGAGCGGAAGCATTATCTTTTTCTTTAAAAATTCCTGTACAATCTAAAATGACTTCTGCACCAACAGCATCCCATTTTAATTGCTTGGGATCTTTTTCTGCTGTAATTCTGATGGTTTTACCATCAACGACCAGATGTCCATCTTTTACCTCAACACTTTTCTTAAATCTGCCATGAACAGAATCATATTTCAACATGTAAGCTAAATGGTCTACATCCAGAAGATCGTTAATACCTACGACCTCTACTTCTTTATTTTCCATTGCTATTCTAAAAGCAATTCTTCCGATACGGCCAAAACCGTTAATGCCTATTTTTGTCATAATTATTGAATTTTAAAAA
>CAZOAD010000122.1:3458-3854 GCA_964577705.1 uncultured Mesohalobacter sp. | reverse complement strand
ATCTCACAAATCAATTCCTTCAATTCCTCAATAACCTGAAACAAGTTATTTTCAATATCATCATTTGTATATCTTACAAACCTAACACCTAATTTTTCAATTCTTGCTTGGCGAACACCATCTTCTAAAACATTATACTCATGAATTTTGCCATCTATTTCAATCGCTAGTCCAATGTCTTTAATGTAAAAATCTACAACATAATCAAGAATAGGCATTTGTCTTCTCATCACAATACCAAGTTTTGATCCTTTAGTGGCATTCCAAAATATTTTCTCCTGAGGTGTCATGTTTTTTCTTAATCGAGATGACAATTCTCTAGCCTCTCTGGTGTATGGTAGAATGTTATGATTTCTCATTAGATATTATTAGACTTAGACTAAAATAGAAAAATTG
>CAZOAD010000122.1:896-3448 GCA_964577705.1 uncultured Mesohalobacter sp. | reverse complement strand
CCATAAACCATTTGCCTATCCCATTGGGATTACCGTTTTTGAAAGTATATAATTCTGAATCTGTTCCGGACTTCTGCTTCTCCTGACCATGACATTGCTGAAAATAAATATTTATCCCAATCATCAGTAAAAGCATGGCGATCTTGATCTTGAAGGCGCTTAAAAACTTTGAATTCATAGCTTGATGCTTAATTTTTTATAATTCTCAAATTGACTAAGGCACTTAAGCATTAATTAGTATTTTAGTATAACGTCTAATATACTTAGCTGTTAAAGAATGACTTAGGTCAGTTCGAGTGTTTTTGTATATGACGATAGGAATATACAAAAATGTATCGAGAACCTTCACGAGTTGGTCTCGATACTCCCGAAGTTTCGGGATTGTTTCCTTACCAGTAAACAAGGTCATGTCCTGAAATAGGTTGACATATAAATTGTTAATAAGTCAACTTAAATTAGGATTAAAATGAAAGAATCAAAAACTTACAATGAAGCTTTTAAGCGTAAAGTAGTTACTGAAGTTCTCAGTGGACGACTAACGAAGGAGCAGGCAAGGTTACGTTATGGCATAGGTGGCAATAACACTATTTTGGACTGGATGCGTAAATATGCGGGTTTTAAAATGCGGACTGCTGGTTGCGACCCTTTGCCTATATTGCGAAACATGAGTACAGACGAAAGTAAAGAAGAGTTAAAAGACAAGATCAAACAACTGGAAGCTAAGCTTGAATATGCAGAGCTTAAAGGAAGAGCATACCAGATCATGGTTGAAATAGCCAAGGAACAATATAATCTTGATCTTGAAAAAAAGTCTGGTGCCAAACAGTCCAACAACTCAAAGAAGAACACCCCAAAGTAAGTCATAAAAGACTTTGCGGATTGTTTGGCAAATCAAGACAAGGCTATTATAAACAGTCAAGAGAGGCAGAAAAAATCACCTTAAACGAACAAATTGTTCTGGAAGGTGTAAGAACTATTAGAAAAAAAGCAAAAACAGAACGATGGGGTGTTAGAAAGCTTCATTATTTACTCAATGAAGAATTACAATGTGTAAATATTAAAATAGGTCGTGATAAGCTATTTGACTTACTACGGGAAAACAATATGCTTGTTCGCAAACGTAAAAGGAAGTTTTTTACCACAAACAGTCACCACTGGTTAAGGAAATATGATAATTTAATTGTAAATAAAAGCATTACAACTCCAAATCAGCTTTGGGTTAGTGATATTACCTATGTCAAAATTAGTGATGATAAGGCCTTATATCTGTATCTGATAACAGATGCCTATTCTCAAAAAATTGTAGGCTGGAGCTTAAGTGATGATTTAAAAGCAGACTCTGCAGTAGTAGCTTTAGAAATGGCCATTAAAAACAATAAGGGTAAGTTTTTAAATCTCATACATCATTCAGATAGAGGCGTGCAGTACTGCTCTCATAAATACGTTGAAATACTTAATAAGAACAATGTAAAGATAAGCATGACCAGTCCTGGATCTCCACAGGAAAACGCTATTGCAGAACGACTAAATGGAATTTTAAAAGAAGAATGGCTCAATGATTTAAATCTTAAATCTTTAAGCAGCGGCCGCACAGAACTAAACGAGATAATAAGGATTTATAACACTTATAGACCACATCAAAGTCTGAAGTATGATACTCCTGAAAACATACATGATAATGGGTTTTCAAGGAATGAAACCGAACGCGTAGTAGGAAAAATGTATGAATATTAAAAAAAATAGACGCCTAATTAAAGACGCCTATTTTAAGCTATTACGCTATACGGGCTATCGATTATTCCTTGTGCAGTTGCTCCCCAGCAGAGCTGCACTCCGCTTCATCGATGCAATGCAAATATTTTAAAATGAAATTCATCAGCCAAAAAAAGTTATTAACTTTGAATCGGTACAAATAAAAAAAGTGTCAACCAATTTTAGGACGGGACATTTATACTCTCATTTAACACCCTTTGCCTATCGGCATTTCCCTCGAGGGAAAAACTTATAATCACGTCTCATATAGCAAAGTATTATCGTTTCCTCCCTCGAGAGAGGACTAAGAAGGGTGTTAAACTGCTCATAAGACACGGATTAAGCAGGGTGTCTAATCTCATATTCCCTATTTTTACTATATTTGATTGTAAAATTGACAATTGGCTATGAAACCCGAGATTACAGATATAAATCAATTAGATTTAAATAAAACATATACTTACGCAGATTATCTCACTTGGAAATTTAGTGAAAGAGTAGAACTCATAAAAGGTTGGGTGTATAAAATGAGTCCTGCGCCAAGAAGGATTCATCAAAAAGTAGAAAGTAATCTTCATATAGAAATAGGAAGCTTTTTTAAGAATAGTAAATGCGATGTTTACGAATCTCCATTTGATGTTCGTTTAATTAAAAATAAAGGCCAATCTGATCATGAAATAGAAACTGTCGTTCAGCCTGATATATGTGTGATTTGCGATTTAGACAAACTTGATGACAAAGGATGTATCGGCGCACCGGATTTAATTATTGAAATTCTTTCACCATCAACAATCAAAAAA
>CAZOAD010000122.1:0-886 GCA_964577705.1 uncultured Mesohalobacter sp. | reverse complement strand
ATGGCGTCAAAGAATATTGGATAGCAAACCCTGAGGGTAGGTCTCTGCAAATTTTTTATTTGAATGATGGTAAATACGAAGAAATGGAAACTTATGAAGAAAAGGAAGATACTATTACCTCAAAACTATTTCCGGATTTAAAAATCAAGATGATTGAGGTATTCGAATACTCTTGAATTTCATTAATTATTTTAGGATTTTCAAATAATCATCCTCTTTTATTAATTTTAAATGCAACCCAAACGTTTTTATTATCTCATTTCCTTGCAATACCTCGGCTTCAGGTTTCATGGCTGGCAGCTACAGCCTGATGTGCCTACTGTAGAACTGATGATAAGAAAAACACTCAGGTATATTTTGCCAGATGCCAGGACAAAAGTACTGGCCTGTGGAAGAACGGATGCAAAAGTATCAGCAAATCAGACTTATATTGAGTTGTTCAGTAGTGTGGAATTACCTAATCTTGATGTTTTCCTGGGGACTTTCAACTATAATCTGCCTTCTGACATCAAAGCACTGCAGATAAAACCTGTTGACGAGAATTTCAATGTTATTCAGGATCCCAAAATCAAAACCTATCATTATTATTTTGCATTTGGGGACAAGATACACCCTTTTGCGGCATCACTCATGAGTTTCATTCATGGAGATTTGGATTTGGAATTGATGCAAGAAGCAGCTAGTGCTTATGCTGGTAAAAGAGATTTCTATTCATACACATTCAGGCCAAAAGAAAAGACAGATACAAATGCTGAAGTTATTTCCTGTAAAATTGAAGAAAATAACGGCCCAACAAGTAGGGTGATGTTTGAGTTTGATGGTGTGTCTGTTGTTGAATTAGATAATTATGCGAATGACGGCTATTTAAAAGACTTTGATATGAATG
>CAZOAD010000121.1:0-3930 GCA_964577705.1 uncultured Mesohalobacter sp. | reverse complement strand
GGTGGATCCTTACTATAGCCATTCTGCTTGCGTTGGAAGTCTATGCCTTCCAGGCCTTTAAAACACTTTTTAAATTTTGGTGGAGTCTTTCAGCTTACGTAGGTGTGACTCTCATTGTGGTGGGCTTGATGATCTATTCTTTTTATCAGCCGATGCCCAATGGTTCCTTGACGGGATTCAGAGCTTATATGATCGGATTCTTCTTAAGCCTCATGGCTTTAAAACTGAGCATTATCGTCATGATGTTTGGGGAAGATATTGTGAGGTTTTTCATCTTCCTATACCGAAAATTATTCACCTCTTCTTTAGATAATTTGCCTTCACGTCGAAAATTTATTAGCACGATTGCTCTTGGATTAGGAGCTATTCCCTTTTTATCTCTTCTGTATGGAATGTTTAAGGGAAAATATAACTTTAAAGTATTGGCCTATGAGTTGGAATTTGATAATCTTCCAAAAGCTTTTGATGGGTATCAGATCACGCAAATTAGCGATATCCACAGCGGCAGTTTTGATAATAAAGAAAAGATTGAATATGCTGTCAACCTTGTTAATGAGCAAAATTCAGATGCTATTTTATTTACTGGCGATCTGGTTAATAATCTAGCTAAAGAAATGCAGCCCTGGACTTCCGTGTTTTCTCAATTAAAAGCCAAAGACGGGGTGTATTCTATACTGGGCAATCACGATTATGGGGATTATTATAATTTTGAGAGTCAGATTCAAAAACAGGAGAATTTTGAGAGTCTTGTCCAGGTCCATTCAGACTTGGGTTGGGATTTGCTGCGAAACGAGCGAAGGGAAATCAAACGTGGAGACAGTAAATTGCAATTAATTGGCGTTGAAAACTGGGGTAAAGGTGGCTTCAAAAAGGCAGGTGATTTTGAAAAGGCCTCTGAAGGTGTTGACCCTAAAGATTTTAAAATTCTGATGAGTCATGATCCTTCTCATTGGGATGAGGTGATTAAGCATCATGAAAAAGATGTACAGCTCACCTTGAGTGGACACACGCATGGTATGCAGTTTGGCATCGAAATTCCGGGTTGGTTTAAATGGAGTCCAGTACAATATCGCTACCAGCAATGGGCTGGGATTTATGAAAATGCAAAGCGTTATATCAATGTGAATCGAGGCTTTGGTTATTTAGCATACCCAGGTCGGGTAGGTATTTGGCCAGAAGTCACAGTCCTTAAATTAAAACGCAGACCAAATTTAGAGACATAAAAAAAGCGCAGTTTTACACTGCGCTTGTAATTTGAGTATTTACCACTATTTATTTGGCATTGATCATCCAATTGATGCCATACTGATCGGTTATTCGGCCATAATGTGCTCCCCAGCTTGTTTTTTGAAATTCGGTGTGCACTTTACCGCCTTTAGATAACGAGTTAAATAATTCTTTTGCTTTGTCAGCTGTGTCTAAATCGATACTCATCTGGATATTGGTACCATCAGTCACAGGAGTATCTGGCGATGCATCATAACCCATGATGTGAAAACCATCACCTTTCAATTCTGCATGCTGTAATTTAGTTCTGTAATGCTCTGGAATATCCATCTTTTTATCTTCATAGGTTTGTCTATTGATGACTTCTCCCCCAAATATGGATTGATAAAAGTCTAGAGCTTCCTGGCATTGTCCTTTAAAGGATAAGTAAGATTGAATTTTCATTGTATTTTATTTTTGAGTTATTTCCAATTTAAAGTATTACAATTCCAATTCTTTTAAATCTATCCTAAATCTCAAATTAAGCTGCCTCTTTACTATCTTCAATCCAAGTGTTGACTTGTTGTTCCAATAAATTTAAAGGCAGTGCGCCGTTTCCAAGAATTAAATCGTGAAAAGCCTTGATGTCGAAATTTTCACCTAATTCTTGTTCTGCTTTATTCCTTAACTCACCAATTTTAAGCATTCCGATTTTGTAACCCGTAGCTTGCCCTGGGATGACCATATAGCGTCTTACTTCGGCCTTGATAGCCCCTTTTGAAACTGAGGAATTTTCACTGAAGTATGCTATTGCATCTGCCTCAGTCCAGCCTTTAGAGTGAAGTCCTGTATCCACTACAAGGCGAATGGCTCTCCAGATCTCATTAACTAAACGTCCAAAATCATAGTAAGGATTCTCATACTGTCCCATTTCTTTGGCCAGTTTTTCTGAATATAAAGCCCAGCCTTCTACATAAGCGTTGTAGCCTCCTTGAGTTCTGAACTTTGGGATACCCTGTAACTCCTGTGCGATGGAAATTTGCATATGGTGTCCAGGATTTCCTTCGTGATAGGCTACACCTTCCAAAGTGGTTTTAGGCATAGAGGTCATGTCAGATAAGTGTACATAATAGGTGCCAGATCTGGATCCATCTGGAGTTCCAGCCATGTAATGCTGAGGAGCGCCATCCTGCTCTCGGAAAGCTTCTACTCGTTTTACTTCTAAATCTGCCTTAGGCAATATTCCAAAGTAATCTGGAAGTTTTTCTGTGATCTCATCTATGAACATCGTTGCTTCATCAAGGTAAGCCTGGCGACCTTCGTCGGTATTGGGGAAATAAAACTGTTCGTCTTCATTGATGAATTTAAAAAATGCTTGTAAATCTCCATCAAAATCTACTTTTTCTTTGATGAGTTTCATTTCTTCTTTAATACGCTCTACTTCAGCTAATCCTATATTATGGATTTCATCGGCTGTTAAATCAGTGGTTGTAGACACGCTTAATTTATACTTGTAGTAATCGGCTCCATTTTCATGTCGACTCACTCCCGTTGGTGTTTCTTCTGTATTAGGTAGTTCTTTTTCTGTCCATGCGATAAGTTTTTCATAGGAGGGTTGAAAAACCTTTAGCAGGACCTGACGGGAAGTTTCTTTTAATTCTTCAGCTTTCTCTTTTGAAATCAATTCATTCTCTACTAAGCCCTCAATCTTTTTGCTCATGTCTTGAAAAATAGCTGAAGATTCTTCTTTATCTTCAAAGGGTTGTCCCTCTAACAGAGATTTGCTTTGGTTTTGAACGATTTCGAGAGCAAATCGAGGAGGTAGAATATCTTTTTTAGCCTGAGCTCTAGCGCGATCTAATAATTGATCTGTTGCTCTCCCCATTTTTTCTAATCGGCTGATGTAAGCCTGCATGTCTTCCAGACTATCAACTTTATGAAAGTTGATCAACATATTTGGTAAGCGCGTGTGGATAGAAGTCATCTGGTCAAAAACGTATTCCATAGGAGCATACTGTACCTCTTTTTGTTTCCTTTCGTTTTGATACACCCACAAATCATAAGAGAGCTTTCCTTGAAGGTCGAGATCGTCGTAATTGAACTCGGCTTTAAGTTCGTCTACACTTTTTTGCATCCATACGGCTTCTTCTTTTAAAGCTTGTAAACTCATATCATCAAGTTCACTGTAGCGATCTTTCCGTCCTAAAGCGGTGAGTCTTAAGGGGCTCTTTTGTAAAGATTCTTCGTATTTTTCATCGAGCCAGGCAGTTAGCTCATCGTTGATGTTTTCTTTCTCTTCTGGAGCTTGACAGGACATTCCTATGAATAGGAGTACCATAAAAAGGAAAGACAATTGCGTTTTTGGAGTCATAAGAAGTATATTAAGATTTAGTTACCTAAATTAATACTTTTTAAAGACTGAGCTACTATTGACCTCAACCTAAACTCATTTCAAAATGTAAATCAGCTAGTAAACCATTAAAATCCTACTCAAAACCCATCAGGTTTCAAATTCTTTAGTTGATAACATAGATAAATCCAAAGGAAGGACCAACTCCAGAATACAAGGTGTTTACAGCTTCAGAGGTGATATTTTTGGAATTGATGTACGGGAGAACAAACTCAAGACCGAATTGTTCATTGAAAAAATAATTGAAGCCTACACCAATATTTAAAATGGAAATTCCGCCACTCAAGTCTCTGTGACTGGCTGTTCTTTGAACT
>CAZOAD010000120.1:0-3959 GCA_964577705.1 uncultured Mesohalobacter sp. | reverse complement strand
CTCACAACTCACAACTCACAACTCACGACAAACCATCTCTCGATATTTTCCATTCCGTTTTACTACATAAAAGCACTCGAGGAGACATAAGAAAGCCCAAAGACTCCTCGGCTATTCGAATAAACGAATAAACGATTACACGAAAAACTCTCAACAGATGATCGGTAACAGACACTATCTTAATCATTTCATAACAATAGAGCCTTCGCCAGACCATAAGAAAGTATCATTTTTGCGCTTGATTTTTTCTAAATGGAAACGCTCTACATTTCCCTTATCGTTTTGCTTTTTGTTCTCGCTATTGCCGACCTGGTAGTAGGGGTGAGTAATGACGCAGTCAATTTTCTGAATTCAGCGATAGGATCCAAAGCTGTTCCTATGCGAACGATTTTAATTGTGGCTGGGCTTGGTATTTTGGCAGGGGCCGTGTTCTCCTCGGGTTTGATGGAAGTAGCGCGGAAAGGAATTTTTAACCCGGAGTTGTTCTTCTTCGATGAGATCATCATCATCTTTTTAGCGGTTCTAATAACTGATATTTTACTGTTGGATTTTTTTAATTCACTTGGGATTCCTACCTCTACAACAGTTTCTGTTGTTTTTGAATTGCTTGGCGCCGCGGTAGTTATTTCCCTCTTAAAGCTTTATGAGACAGATGAAGGTTTTGCAAGCTTAGGGCAGTTTATCAATGTCCAGAAGGCTTCTGAAATCAGTTTAGGAATTTTGATATCGGTGTTTCTAGCTTTTATTGTCGGAGCCCTGGTCCAGTTTGTATCTCGCCTTATTTTTTCTTTTGATTACCAGAGAAAATTGAAATACATCGGCGGATTGTACGGGGGGATTTCATTGTCGGCTATCACATATTTCATCCTGCTTAAAGGAACCAATTCCATCACTTTTTTGAATCAGAATATAGTGGAACAAGTTCTGGAGAATAAAATCTGGATCTTAAGCATAAGCTTTTTGTTCTGGACTCTGATGTCTCAGTTGCTCATTCAAGTGTTCAAATGTCATATCCTTAAAGTGATTGTGGTGATAGGAACTTTTGCTCTGGCCTTAGCATTTGCAGGGAATGATTTGGTTAACTTTATTGGGGTGAGCATCGCTGCCTGGCAGTCTTTTATCTTATGGCAGGAGGCTTTTTTAGCCTCCGGAATTTTACCTTCAGAATTCCTTATGGACGGCTTATCGGGAGAAGTACAAACCCCGGTTTATTTGCTGGTTACCGCCGGGGCTATTATGGTAGTCACACTTTGGTTTTCCAGTAAAGCTCAATATGTCGTACAAACGGGAGTAAACTTAGGACGACAGGGAGAAGGCCAGGAACGCTTCCAGCCCAATGCCTTATCCAGGACCGTGGTGAGGTACTCCGTATTTGTTGGGCAGACGTTTTCTCAGGTCCTATCGGAACCCGTTCAGGAGAAAATCAATAGCCGATTCAGTAATCCGGAAAAAGCACTGGGGTATAAAAAGGGAGTGGCCAAACCTGCTTTCGATTTGCTGAGGGCTTCTGTAAACCTGGTACTTGCCAGTATTTTGATATCCATGGCCACCAATTACACGTTGCCACTATCTACAACCTACGTCACCTTTATGGTCGCGATGGGGACTTCTTTTGGCGATAGAGCCTGGGGTAGGGAGAGTGCTGTGTACCGAGTTGCAGGGGTGTTTAACGTTATTGGAAGCTGGATTGCAACAGCAGCGATTGCCTTTACTGCTGCAGGCTTGTTGTCGCTTATTATCTGGTTTGGTTCCTATTATGCTATAGGTGGGTTAGTGTTGTTGGCTTTCTTTTCTATCTTAAGAAGTGCGATTAGACATTCCAGACGGGTGAAGTATGAGCGGGAGCACAAAAAATTCAATAAAACCGACATCATCACCATCAATGAAATTACCAAGGAGTCTTCTGATAACATTGTGAAGGTCATTTCGGGGGTGAATGAACTGCTGCTAGACGTGGTTAACAATTTAGGGTATCACGATTTAAGCCGACTAAAAAAGAGCTTAAAAACTCAGGAAGAGCTGGAACTGGTGATTGATGAACTGAAGGATAATATTTTCTACTACATCAAGTCTTTAGAAGATACCAACGTCGAAGCTTCGAAATTTTATGTATTGACACTGGATTATCTTCAGGATATGGTGCAGTCGCTGTCCTACATTACGAGAAGTAGTCATACCCATGTGAGCAATAACCATAAAAACCTTAAGTTCAGCCAGATTCGTGATTTGAAGAGTGTTCAGGGAGATTTGGATCAGGTGTATGGTGAATTGATCAAAGCTTTTCAATCTTCGGAATTTGATAGTATTGAACAGTTGATTACCAACGAAAAAAAGGTGTTGGATAAGATTTCCGATCTGCTTCAAAAACAAATCGATAGAATCCGTGATACAGAAAACAGTCCTAAAAATTCTAAACTCTACTTCGGAATTTTACTCGAGACCAAAAACTTAACCAAAACCTCTATTGCTTTGCTGGAGTTGTTTAAGGAATACTACGAAGAAGCAAGGCAGGAGTTTTAAGTTAGTTGACTGTTCACAGTTATTTGTTTTTTGTTCAGTTCTGATATTGTGAACTAGTATACCAGTCAACTAGTTAACCAGTTAACTAGCCCTTGTTCTTATTCTCAAAATGGCGTATCAAATTAATAAGTTGCTTGCCTATCAATTGATTTTGTTTTTCTAGATCTTGAAATTGATTATCAGTCAAATACTTTAGATTTTTAGCTATGATAAGCTGTGTTTCTATTTCTGTATTACTTCCTAATGCTATATACAAAAACCTTATTTTTTCTTTGATTCCTTTTCTCGCAAAGCCTTCTGAAATATTAGATGGTACAGAGATAGCAGCTCTTCTTATCTGACTTGTTAGCCCATACTGTTCTGTTTTCGGAAACTCATTAGTCTCTTTATAAAGTTCTGTAACAAAACCAATTGACTCTTTCCAAACCTCCAAATCTTTGTGTGTTTTCATAGTCCTATGTTTAAATTTGAAATAAAAAATACATTAAACTAGCCAGTTAATTTAAGAATATCTAATTTCCACCAGTCCACCAGTCCACCAGTCCACCAGTCCACCAGTCCACCAGTCCACCAGTTCACCAGTCCACCAGTTCACCAGTTCACCAGTTGACCAGTCCACCAGTTGACCAGTTGACCAGTCTACAATTTACAGAAAATTTCAACCTAACTAGATTCAACACTTACTGTCGATATAACTATATTTGGACAAAAAAAGTATTATAATGAAAATATATACCAAAACAGGCGACAAAGGCACCACTTCCTTATTTGGGGGAAAGCGTGTGGCAAAACATAACATAAGAATAGATAGCTACGGAACCGTAGACGAGTTGAATGCCAACCTAGGCTTGGTGAGAGATCAGGATTTGGATCAAGACTCTAAAGAAGGGTTGATCATAATTCAGGAGAAACTATTCACAGTAGGAGCTATTCTAGCATCAGATCCTGGAAAGTCCTCCAATGCTTCTAAAGTGCCTAAGCTTAAGGAGGAGGATATCGGCTTTCTTGAAAAAGAGATTGACAGGATGAACGAAGACTTGCCGGAGATGACCCATTTTGTTCTTCCTGGCGGACATCCTGCCGTATCGCATAGTCATGTGGCAAGGACGGTTTGCAGGAGAGCCGAACGTATCTGTGCCGCTTTATTTAATTTAGAGCCTTTCGATGAAAAAGTACTTCAGTACCTCAACCGGCTTTCAGACTATCTGTTTGTTCTGGCAAGATGTATTGCCAAGCAGAAAGATGCAGAGGAGGTGAAGTGGATTCCCGATACTGGTAAGTAGTTGTAAGTTTGTGAGTTTTTGAGTGGTGAGTTTTGGAAAAATTGAAATAGCAAATTTGAATTTTAAAATAAAACAGGCTTTGAATTTGCGAGTTTATTCCAGAAAATTTAATTTTTGACCAGTTGACCAGTTGACCAGTTGACCAGTTGACCAGTT
>CAZOAD010000119.1:0-3964 GCA_964577705.1 uncultured Mesohalobacter sp. | reverse complement strand
ATAACTTTTTAATATTTAAGAAATTGAAGCCTCTTTTATTGGATATTTGCTTAAATTAAGGGTTGAATCTTGAGGACTATATAAAATGAAACAAAAACCGACATTAAAAGTTATTGCTAAAGAATTAGATGTTTCTGTTTCTACAGTTTCTAAAGCACTAAGGGACAGCAAAGAAATCGGGGAGGAGACTAAGCAAAAAGTTAAGGCGTTTGCCAAACTTTACAATTACAGACCCAACAATATAGCTTTAAGCTTAAAAAATAAAAAAACGAAAACCTTGGGGGTTATTATCCCCGAAATAGTTCATCATTTTTTCACTACAGTTATCTCAGGTATAGAGCAGTATGCCAACGATAAAGGATATAACGTCATTGTAGGGCTTTCTAATGAGTCGTTTAGAAAGGAAGTAATCAACCTGGAAATGCTAGCCAATGGGAGTATTGATGGGTTTATCATTTCAGTAGCTAAAGAAACCCTATCTGTAAAAGATTATCATCACCTGTCAGAAACCATAGACCAGGGCATACCAATTGTGATGTTTGATCGGGTTATCGATGAAATTGACTGTGACAAAGTCATAGTAGATGATATAAAGACTTCTGAAAAAGCTGTTCAGAAACTCATTGATAGCGGTTGCCAGCATATCGGTATCATTAGTACCAAAGACTACGTAAGCGTTGGTCGTTTAAGAACGGAAGGCTACACCAATGCTCTTAAAGCCAATAAAGTCAGAGTAGATGATAAACTGATTTTAAAAATAGATGATAAATTCAACTCCAATGATAATCTGGAGTTTTTAGAAGAACAGATTCATGACTATTTTGAAACCAATGAAGTGGATGGTCTTTTTGCAGTGAACGAACTTTATGCCATTACAGCCATGAAAGTGGCCAGACATAAAGGACTGCATATTCCTAATGACTTACAAATCATTGGATTTACAGATGGTGTTTTATCTAAACATGCATACCCACCATTAACCACTATAAGTCAGCACGGCTTCGAAATGGGAGAGGAAGCGGCAAAGCTACTTATCGACAGATTAGAAAATCCGGAAGAGGAAGAAGAGCCTTTTATAACCACTGTAGTTAAAACGGAAATTATAGATCGGGAAACTACTAAATTGTAAGACTTAAAAATTTAAATATATTTGCAATACACAAAGCTATATTTTTACTTCCATGAGATAGGCTTTGTATGACATAAAGCTTATCGTTTTCATTTAAATTAAACGATATGCAAAAGCGAAAACTGAGTTTTTGGGAAATCTGGAACATGAGTTTTGGGTTTCTCGGTATTCAATTTGGATTCGCCCTTCAGAATGCTAACACCTCACGTATTTTCGAAACTTTAGGTGCAGATGTAGAGAGTATTCCTATTCTTTGGATTGCAGCTCCTGTTACTGGTTTGGTGGTACAACCTATAGTCGGTTATTTCAGCGATAGAACCTGGACAAAGCTTGGACGGAGAAAGCCTTATTTTCTTGTCGGTGCTATTTTAGCTTCTATAGCTTTATTCCTGATGCCTAATTCACCTGAACTCTGGGTAGCCGCAGGAATGCTTTGGATTATGGATGCTTCCATTAACGTTTCCATGGAACCTTTTAGAGCCTTTGTTGGAGATAATTTATCAGAGGAACAAAGAACATTAGGCTTTGCTATGCAAAGTTTTTTTATCGGCATTGGTGCCGTTGTAGGTTCGGCCTTACCTTATGTTTTAACTAACTGGATAGGCATATCCAACACGGCTCCCGAAGGTATTCCAGACTCCGTAAAATGGTCCTTTTATGTGGGTGGGATTGTATTCTTCCTGGCTGTGTTGTGGACGGTACTGTTCTCAAAAGAGTACTCTCCAGACGAACTAGAGGCTTTCGAGAAGAATAAAGATCTTCCAAAGATCGAGCCTAAGACTGAACAGGAAATCCAACGCAACATATCAACCCAAAAAACGTCAGGTTGGATGATGATTCTTACTGGCGGTCTTGTTTCTTATTTTATTTATTTGAAGGCCTTAACCAAAGAATTATATATCCTATTTGTAGGATTAATAATCGTTGGTGTTTTATTTCTAATCGTTTCTGAACTAAGAAAAAAACGCATCAGGAATGGTTTTACTATTATCGTCTCAGACTTACTCAATATGCCTAAAACCATGAAACAGCTAGCCTGGGTTCAGTTTTTTTCCTGGTTTGCATTGTTTTCGATGTGGATTTATACCACACAGGCCGTGACAGGTCATGTATTTGATACCAGAGATACTACCTCCAAGCTTTATAACGATGCAGCAGATTGGGTAACGGTCATGTTTACGGTGTATAACGGGGTTGCAGCCATCGTGGCGTTTGCTTTACCCGTATTAGCTAAGAAAACCAGCAATAAATTCACCCACATGTTAGCCCTTAGCTTAGGTGGACTTGGATTGATTTCCATTTATTTTGTCTCTAGCAAACTGGGTCTCATTTTATGTATGGTGGGGGTTGGCATAGCCTGGGCATCTATATTATCAATTCCCTATGCTATGTTATCTGGGTCTCTGCCGTCTTCCAAAATGGGATACTTTATGGGAGTCTTCAACTTTTTTATAGTGATCCCTCAAATTGTAGCTTCAACTATCCTTGGATTTATAGTTTCCAATCTGTTTGACAATCAGCCTGTGTATGCCTTAATTATTGGTGGTATAGCCATGATACTAGCAGGATTATTTACATTAAAAGTTACAACCAATTCCAGAATTGATTTAAACCAAACCAATGACTAAAGCATTTATATTCGACCTCGATGGGGTCATAGTTGATACTGCAAAATTTCACTTTCTAGCCTGGAAAAACCTGGCTGAGTCACTTGATATTTCATTTTCAGAAGCAGAGAATGAACAGTTGAAAGGTGTATCCAGAGTACGTTCACTTGAAAAGATACTCGACTGGGGACAGGTTAAAATTTCAGAAGAAAGATTTCATCAGCTTATGGCAGAAAAAAATCAAGAGTATTTATCATATGTCGAACAAATGACAACTGATGATATTTTACCAGGCGTTCATGACACCTTAACTTATCTAAAAGAACAAGACTATCCCGTTGCCTTGGGCTCTGCAAGTAAAAACGCAAGACTTATCCTTGAAAAGGTCAATCTCAGCTCTTTTTTTGATGCCATCGTTGATGGTAACGAAGTGTCTAAAGCCAAGCCAAACCCTGAGGTTTTTCTTAAAGGCTGCGAGCTGCTTGGAGTCCAACCTCATCAGGCTGTGGTTTTTGAAGACTCACAATCAGGAATTGAAGCTGCTAATTCAGCCCAAATGACAAGTGTAGGTATTGGTGATGCTGAAATTTTAAATCAAGCCGACTTTAACTTTAGCGGCTTTTCAGAAATCGATGAGCACACCATTCACAGGTTGTCAATGTTCAATAAAAAAAATTAAATTTTACGATGAATCAAGATTATATCACACCACACCCTTGGTCTATTATAGAAAATGGCTTCGAAGTAGATCGCGTTCAATCTTCAGAAAGCCTATTCAGTATCGGAAATGGCTCTATGGGTCAGCGTGCCAATTTCGAAGAAACCTACACAGGGCCTTCTTTCCAAGGGAGCTATATAGGCGGAATCTTTTATCCGGATAAAACCCGAGTCGGCTGGTGGAAAAACGGTTACCCAGAATATTTTGCAAAAGTTCTGAATGCTCCCAACTGGATTGGCATCAATGTGATCATTAATGACGAAATGCTCGATCTTTTCAGTTGTAAAAGCGTAGAAAATTTCAAGCGTGAACTCAACATGAAAGAAGGGTGGCTAGGCAGAAGCTTTGAAGCCACCCTTCAAAATGGGATTACTTTAAAAGTAGATACTAAGCGTTTTTTAAGCTTAGCACATGAGGAGCTAGGAGTGATTGATTATAAAGTAACTCCACTCAATTCTGATGCAAAAATTACATTCATACCCTATTTAGATTCTGGGATTACCAATCAGG
>CAZOAD010000118.1:0-4016 GCA_964577705.1 uncultured Mesohalobacter sp. | reverse complement strand
TAGCCAAATTCATATTGCAGAATACTTCCAAACCATCGGAAATACCGCACAGGCCATTAACTTTGCTCAACAGGCCAATACCACAGCACTAAGCCATAACAACAACCGGGATATTCTGGCCTCCTGGAAACTACTTGCCGACCTGCAACCCGAAGACAGTTACCAATATACGACTTCATATATCGAGTTAAGCGATAGCCTTCAGGTGGAGGAACGCAAAGTTCGAAATAAATTTGAGCGTATTCGTTTCGAAACGGAAGAGGTCATGCAACGGGCAGAGATGCTAGAGGAGGAAAGGACTATAATTTTCCTGATTTCTTCTTTGATCATTATCATGGGGAGTTCAGTGTTTATTTTTTACATTCAACGTTCCAAAAACAGATCTTTGGAGTTGGAACGCGATCAAAAAATTGCAGATGAGAAAATTTACGAGCTACTACTCTTGCAAAGCGCTAGAAAGGATGAGGGAAAACGAGAAGAGCGAGATCGTATCGCCCGAGAATTACACGATAACATTTTGACAGAACTCTACGCCAATCGTATGAACCTGATGTTTTATAAGTTTAAAGCAGGGATTAAAGGAGATGAAAAATTTGGCAAACTCACCGATAACCTTATGGATGTAGAGAAGCAGATAAGGAATTTATCCCATGAATTATCCAACACCTACTTCGATGAACATAAAGAATTTGGTGATCTAATCCAGGATTTGATTCATAAACTCCAGCTAGAACGTACCCATCAACTTACTGTAGATGATTCTGTAAATTGGTCCAAGATTCCTTCTAATGTGAAAATGCATACCTATCGCATTCTTCAGGAATCCATCATGAATATCCAAAAACACGCTCAAGCTAATTTTGTGTTTATCAAATTCAGCATCAACCAAGAAGTAAATAAAATTGAATTTATTATAAAAGATGATGGTAAAGGCTTTAATAACAACAAAAAACCAGGTATAGGCCTAAAAAATATTAAATCCCGTGTTCAAGATATTAAAGGAAAAATAAGAATAGATTCAGAGAAAGGTGCTGGCACAATAATCAGTATTTTTATACCTATAAATTCATAGATCATGCCTCATTATAACGTATTACTTGTTGACGACCATCCCATGATTATAGCGGGCTTTGAGCAAGCTCTAGACATCATAAACGAACATGATAACCAAATGGAGTTCAATAAAGATTCTGCTTTAGAATGCACAAGTGCAGCCAATTATATTTCAAATTCAGATACAGTTTATGATCTCATTTGTCTGGATCTTTCCCTTCCGGGAAGCAAGGATGGCAAATACAATTCTGGTGAAGATTTAGCAAAATTGGCTAAAAAGCATCAGCCTAAGGCTAAGTTATTGATTTGTACCATGCTGGAAAATAATTATAAGATCTTAAATGTGATGAGGCGCATAGATCCGGATGGGTTCTTGGTCAAGTCAGACACCAATCCTGACATACTTATTTCCGCAATAGAAAATTTAATCAATGGCAAAACCTACCAGAGTGCAACCGTTCATCAAATGCTCAAGAAAACTGTAGAGTTCTCACATAACATCGATGAGGACAACTTGAAGATTCTCTATTTGTTATCTCAAGGCATCCTTACTAAAAATCTACCTGAGCACATGGGGCTATCCTTGAGCGCTATCGAAAAGCGCAAAAAACAAATGAAACAGTTTTTTGATATCTCCAACACCAACGACAAAATTCTTCTCGAAAAGGCAAAAGAAAAGGGATTTTTATAAAAATCCCTTTTCTTAAAGTTTCACTTTAATCAAATTCAATAGGTGATCCTTTTATTCGCTTAATAGCCTTGAGATTTCATCCAGTTTTGGAGTTAAGACTACTTCTATTCTTCTGTTTTTAGCTTTGCCTTCTTCGCTGGTGTTTGGCACGAGTGGTGCAAATTCTCCTTTACCGGCAGCGGTTAAATTCTGAGGATCTATATTTCCGTTTTTCAGTAGTAATTTTAAAACTTCGGTGGCTCTTTTAGTAGATAAGTCCCAGTTATCATTCAACGGACCATTGCCCCCGTATGGAACATTGTCGGTGTGGCCTTCAATTAAGACAGCAATATCAGGATTCTGTGCCAAAACTTTTCCAAGTTCCCTTACTGCTTTCTGGCCTTCACTCCCCACATTCCAACTTCCTGAAGCAAACAAAAGTTTGTTTTCCATAGAGACATAAACCTTACCATCTCTCATTTCTACACTAAGGCCCTGGCCTTCAAAATTGGTGAGAGCCCGAGAAAGATTGTCCTTCAAGTTTTTCATCTTTTGTTCCTTTTCTGCAATAAGTCCTTCCAGCTCGGCGACACGTTGAGATCTGGCTTGCAGATCTTTTTGAAGTTGTTCCAGTCGGTTTTGTTCTTTGGCGAGTGCTTTTTCTTTTTCTTCCAATTGCTGAAGCAACTCTCGATTTTGTTTAGAATTTTCTGCCAAAACTTTAGAGCTGTTTTGTTCTAAAGCATCGTAGGAGGCATTGAGTTTGTCTAAACTGCTTTTGGTCGACTGCAAATCGGCAAGAAGATCGTCACGTTGAGTTTTTAAAATCTCAATCCGGTCCTCAGAGTAGGCGAGTTCATCCTCTACTGCAATTTTTTCTGAATTACATTCTTCAAGCTTCCTGTTGAGTTGGTCGTTAACCCTTTGCAAAGAATTTAACTGATCTTCCAGCTCTAAAAATTTCTTTTGACTCACGCAGCCCACTAGGTTTAGGCTTAAGAATCCTATAAAAAAGTATCTCAATAGTTTCATATGGGTTGGATTTTAAAAGTTAAAACGCTGATTCATTATTTTTATTTCAATTCTAAAAGCACGGGACAATGGTCACTATGCTTGGCTTCTGGTAAAATAACCGATCTGGATATTTTGTCTTCAATTTCTTCAGCTACCAGAAGATAATCCAACCTCCAGCCTTTATTATTTTGTCGGGCGTTTGCTCTATAACTCCACCACGAATACTGTACAACACCTTCATTTAATTTTCTGAAGGAATCTATAAACCCAGACTCGTCAAGAAATCTGGATAACCATTCTCTTTCAGCAGGGAGAAATCCGGAAACTGTTTTGAGTCTCACAGGATCGTGAATATCTATAGCTTCGTGGCAAATGTTATAATCACCACATATCACTAGATTAGGAATTTGTCTTTTTAAATCTTCGATATAGATTTTGAAATCATCCATATAAGAGAATTTATAGTTTAATCGGTCCGTATTGGTTCCGGAAGGAAGGTATAAACTCATGACAGAAACCTCATCAAAATCTACCCTAAGGTTTCTGCCTTCTCTATCCATATAATCGATCCCTGTTCCATAGGCGATATGGTTCGGTTCAACCTTAGAGAGAATACCTACGCTGCTGTAGCCTTTTTTTTCAGCTGAATACCAATAGCAAAACTTATAGCCTATATCTTCAAATATAGAATCGTCAATTTGATCTGGCTGTGCTTTGGTTTCCTGAAAACAAACCACATCTGCATCTGTCGCTTTTAACCAATCTATCAATCCTTTTTTCAGCGCTGCACGAATGCCGTTAACGTTATAAGAGATAATTTTCATCTGTAGTTTTGGATCAAAAATAAGGAATAGAACCTAACTTTATTTGTTCATCATATATATTTTATTCTTCTTTTAAATGAAGAAGTAAAGCCTTGAAAATGAACTTTTTTAAACTAGTGGTGTTAATTATTTACAAAAAAATATCAGATTATTTTTATGAGCTGGATATCTGTCTTACATTTGTGTCAGGATGAAGTTTTTTCATAATAGATTGGTTAGTTAAGAAAAGCCTTAAGCACTCGCTTAAGGCTTTTCTGTTTTATACCATTTTACTCAAAAAAAAAAGACTTTCACAGGGAAAGCCTTTTAAAAATCTCAAGGAATCTTTAATCAAATTTAATAAGATATCCGAATCAGAATATACACTAATATATCAAACCGAAACAGAATTTGAGATAGGTGAGGTAATAAAGCTTGATAATATTTTCTTTGAAACAGACAAAGCAATACTAAAA
>CAZOAD010000117.1:0-4310 GCA_964577705.1 uncultured Mesohalobacter sp. | reverse complement strand
CCTGAGCGTTTAGAAGAGTTATCCGTTTTCCTCTTTGAACTATTTGCTTCAGATATGGAAGTTTCCAAAGCAGAATCGGTTTCGGTTAAAAAAATATTACGGTATTATTACGAAAATACAGATGACAATCATTCACTAGACGGCTTTTATCAATTTATAAATCAACATAAGCAAGACCTATTAAGTAAGCTCAATATTCATCCAGATTATTTCAATATCACTAGTTTTTTACACGTCATGTCTGAGTACGTGGGAGATGGCATCTATAGTTTTTTGTTTGAAGTCAGCGAAGATCAAACCTATAAGATCGAGGATAAACGCTTGATTGTTTTCGAACTTGATGAAGTTAAAGACAACAAAGAAATATTATCAGTGATGCTTAAGCTGATCAAAACGGCCATACAACGAACCATTTGGAAAAACCGAGCTGAAAAGGGAATTATTTTATTTGATGAGTTTGCCAAACAGCTCAAATTTGAAAACGTATTAGAAAGTGTTGAATTTTACTATCAAGCTATACGTAAGCAAAATGGAGCAATAGGTATCATTTTACAATCGATAAATCAGCTTCCCGATAATTCTACTTCCTCAAGCATACTTGAAAACACGCAAGTCATTTATAGTCTGAACAATGAAAAAGGCTATGAAGAACTAGTCAAGCGACTTCATTTGACAAGTCATGATTTGAATCAATTGAAATCAATAAAAAACCAGCTTACGGGATCAAGAAAATACACCGAAATGTTTATCAAAATCGGAAAAGAAAGCAATGTGTTTCGTCTGGAAGTTCCTAAAGAAGTCTACGCTGCTTACTTAACTGATGGACGAGAAAATGAAGAAATCATGAAGCTCTATGAAAAGACTAATGACATGGAAAAGGCCATAAAAGAATTCACCTCTAAACTATAATCCTATGAAATCAAAACTTGTAATGATCACCATCGCTTTGTTTTTCCTGATGCAGAAAAAAGCAAACGCTCAAGGAATGCCGGTTTACGATAATACCAATTTTGTCAGTTTAGTAAAATCGCTAGTAGAATCTGCAAAGCAAACGACACAACTTATTAAGACAGTTGAATTTTTAAAGCAGCAAAAAGAAAACTTGGAGAAAGTCAATACGGTGGTTAGGCAATTGAAAGCCGTGAGGGAGATTGGACGTAACAATCAGCGTTTGATCAGTGTCATGCAAAGTGACTTACAGGATATCTTAAGCTCACCTTACATCAAGCCTGAAGAAATCAATCGCGTTACCAATTCATTTAATAGCATCATTGATAATTCCCTAGAAACGATGGACTTTATAGACCAGGTCTTATCAAGTGATTTTTTAAAAATGAGTGATGCAGAACGGGCACGAGTTTTAAAACAAAAGGAATTAGAATCCATTGAAATGGTTTCGACTATTTCATTAAAAACGAAGCGCTATCGAGATATTATTTCCTTTCGGAAAATGCAGGATAAAATCAATAACAGAGAAACAGGGTTTTAAAAATGACTTCCGGAATAATTTTAGGGATCGGCCTGGAATATGTAGATGCGGTATTCCAAACCATCAAAGACAGTGATTTTTCACAATACACCATCGGAGGAATGAAAGCACTAGCTGTTCTATTCTTTCTCATCAATATTTTAAAAAAGTACAATGAAGGTGTTGCTGAAAATGAGGGTTATACTTGGGGGCTAAATCCTTCGGAATTAGCTAAAAATTTTGCAGTGGTTATCGTCGTTATTTTTTCTACCCAGGTGCTAGGATTTTTCGATAACATACTAGTTTCTATAGAGAATCAATTTCGAGATACTGCTCCAGCTTTAATTCCGCTTCAATTGCAAGAGATATCCATAGAAGAGGATGTCAATTTGATAGATGCTACCAAAAATGCTATGAGCTTATTGTACGAAGCCCTGGTCACCCCTTTGTATGGATTTAAATTAGTAGCCTTTGTTATAGGCATCTTGTTGTGGATCCTTGATCTTTTCATCTACCCTCTTTTTTTAGCTGAGCGCTTTTTTCTTTTAGGTATCATGCAAACTTTTTTTCCACTTGTGCTCAGTCTAGCAGTATTTGAAAAGTTCAGATCCTTAGGCTATACATTTTTCAAATTATATGCAGCGGTTTACATGTTAGTGCCTGCATTTTTCTTAGTTAATGTGTTTGTTAATGCACTCTATAATGAAATCAACACTAATTTCTGGTCAAATCTTTTTGGGACTGATGTGGGTCAGGGCTTTTTTGCTCCTGTGATTCAATTAGGATCGATAGGCTTCATAGTATTTCTAAAATTTAAGCTCTATAAACGTGCTACCTCCTTTACCCTCAGATTATTCACCAGTTAATCTTATCAAGAATGAAAGTTTCCTATAAAAACATTTACAGCGTATTAAAAACGAATCGGTTTATAGTCCTAGCAGTTGTTGCTTTTGCGTTTATATCGTGTTCAATTTCTCTATATACCGCATACACAATTCACAGAAAGGCCATGAATAGCGCTTTTGCTATTAATACAGACGGAAGTATTATCCCCTTAAAATTGGTTACGCAAAAGGAAAATTTTAAGGTGGAAGCGTTGGCCCATCTTGACCTTTTTCACACCTATTTCTACAATATTAACGCAAGTAATTATGAAAAAAACTTGAAGAAGGCGCTTTGGTTAGGCAATAGTAGCGTAGACAACCTTTATCGCCAAAAGAAAGCGGATGGAGTGTATAATCGGTTATTACAATTTTCTTTAGTCCAAAAAGTAGTCAGCATTGATTCAAAGATAGAAGAACAAGGCGATGACTATAGATTTCAAACAACCACAGTATTTGAGATCAATCGTGGAGCTTCAATAGATCGCTATGAGCTTATCTCTACTGGCCGTCTCATGATAGTGGATCGTCATTTCCCAAATAATCCACACGGCTTATTGATTACCGAGTATTTCGAAAAGTCCCTCAAAAGGATTCAACCATAAAACACCATATAACTATCAAAATCAACGCTTATGAAAATAGAAAAAAACAAAATCGTATTTACAGCCGTCTTAATGACAGTTGTCATTTTCATCATCTCCTACTCTATCATGGTCATGGGTGATGATGAATCTCAGGATCTTAATCTTAAGGAGACCGTTGTCCCTGAATTGAAAGAAGAGCAAAAAGAATACGATTCCAAACTAGAAGCCATTGATGACATAAAAGAGGAACGTGAAAGTGACGCTCCTAGTGTATATGATGAAAAGCTAATCGACTCTCTTGGGTTTTATAATTCAAATTTGGCTAATCTTCAAAAAGATCGACTCTTGGATAGCATTTCTAATGCTGAGGAGAATAGATATTCTAATGTTAACTATCAGAATTTCGGAGATAAGAAAGTTGATAATTCTACTAAAATTAAAATCGACTCCGTGGAACTGAAAGAGCAACTCAAAATAGCAGCGAAAGAAATGGGATTGGAACACCAATTATTTTTTGCATCAGACCCTAAAGATGATGAGCTTAAACTATCTGGAAGTATGGATGATATCCTTCATGCAGTTGTCGACGGTGACCAGGTGGTCAAAGCCGATTCACGATTACGAATGCGTTTGACAAAGGCTGTAACACTGCATAATGAATACATCCCTAGAAACACTCCTGTTTATGGATTTGTAAAATTTCAGCCGAATAGAGTCATGATTGAAATTCAAAGTATCACGAATCATCCTGTGGAACTTAAGGCCTTTGACCTTGAAGACGGAAGTGAAGGAGTCTATGTAGAAAACAATTTCAGAGCTCAAGTCTCGACTGAAGTCATCGGAGACATGGTAGATGATATCAATATTGCTGGTATGCCGCAAGTCAGTGGGTTTAAAAACATATTTCAGCGCAATAATCGAAACGTGAAAGTTACCATACTCAACAATTACCAGGTCCTTCTAAAACCTTAATTATAAATCACACTAACACTTAAAATCCACACCTATGAAAACGAATATGATCACTTCAGTACTATTTATATTTTTCATCTTACTAACAAAGCATAGCACATCACAGACTCAACATCAGACAGAAAAAGTGCTTGATACCATTTATGCCAACGATACCAAAAATGTTGCCTTGTTTTTTCCTGACCCCATCCGGCAAGGAATAACAGGTTCAGAAAATTTTGTCTTTACTTACAATCGCGAAAAGGGCCAATATTTTGGATTACTACAAGCGAAACCAGGAAAAGAGAGTAATCTACTAGTGGTAAATAACGATGGTACAGTATTTTCCTATGTTGTTAAATACAGGAAAGAGCTCAATAAACTCAATTACTTTATTCCACCTTCTAGCAGTATTGGTCATGA
>CAZOAD010000116.1:0-4399 GCA_964577705.1 uncultured Mesohalobacter sp. | reverse complement strand
CCATCCTTTTGACTTGCCTTATGTTACTTCTTGTAGTAAAAACCTTTGCTCAGACAGAGGTGATAGATTTTCCAGACCCCGCTTTTAAGCATGCCTTGGTCAATGATAATGTGGTAGATACCAATGGTGATTTTATCCCAGACTCAGATGCAGACTTGAATAACGATGGCTTGATTGACCTTGAAGAGGCTTTAAGTGTGACTTATTTAAACCTTTACTACTTTGATCTTTCAAGCTCTGAAAAAATCAAAGATCTTGAAGGAATACAGCATTTTCAAAATCTGGAATGGCTGGATATAGAATTTAACGAGGTATCCTCCATTGAGGTCTTGAATCAACTTCAAAAGTTATGGTGGCTAGACGCAGATAGTAATACCATAAGCAGTGTGAACTTTAGCGAAAATGAAAGTTTGGAGTATCTGTTCCTGGGTGCAAATGATCTCACTGCACTGGATATTTCTATGATTTCAAATTTAAAACGTTTGGGATGCTCTCAGAACTCTTTAAATACTTTAAATATTCAAAATGGTAATAACACAGAACTTATAGAAGTAACTGCAACTGGCAATCCAGATCTGAACTGTGTACAGGTAGATGATGTTGGTTACGCCCTCAGCCAAACTTGCAATGAAACCGCTGAAACAGGATTTTGCGTAGACTCGAACGTTACTTTTAATACCAACTGCACTCTAAGCCTGGTCAGTCCTGAAGCTTTGCGTATAACGGTCTATCCCAATCCTACCTCTTCTCAATTGACCATTGGATCGGTTCAGCCTGTTGAAAGTGTAAGCGTATACACCCTAAGAGGCCAAAAAGTATTGGAAAAATGTAAGACTTCAGTTATTGATCTGACCTCGCTTAAAGCTGGAATGTACTTAATTACTATCAACACAAACTATCGATCTGAATGCTTTAAAGTCGTAAAAGAGTAAAACAAGGTGTGATTACTCATAAATCATTCGACAAGGCTTTACATTTAACTCGATTGGATTTGGGTTTATGCTCAAAAATTTTAAGCACCAACAACTCAGATCATATATCGATTAGAGAATTTTCTTATGTTTAATAAAAAAATAGATTATAAACTATCCTTTAAACTAAACCATGAAAAAACGTATTATTTTAAATCTTTTAATGTTTATTCCAATAATAGCATTGGCTCAAAAAAATCCCTCGGAATATAAATCCTATGATGAATATGCAGATATTCCACCAATTGCTAGAGGTTGCGACTCCAATGCATCCATAAATGAGATAAGAAATTGTTTTAATAAGAGTGTGACACAACAAATAGTAAATAACTTGAATACTAATGTGTTTAAAAGATCATCTCTCAAAAAGGGTAATTACAGAATCATTGTGAATTTCACTATAAGTGAGACTGGTGAGTTAACAAATATTAATTCTGAATTTGAAGATCAAAAAATCACTAAAGCATTCATCAAAGCTGTATCTAAAGTAAAAAAGATGACTCCTGGCTATTTAGATGATCAACCCGTTCCCATTAACTATTCCATACCTATGACATTTGCCATAGAATAAAACGAGTTCAGGATATAAGCCAAGCTCAGGTTTTAATCCAACAAAGCTTTTCCCAAACTTACCTTGGTGCCAAAACAATAAGAGGTATTCTGTGAGTTCTTTTGTCTATCTTTCAATAGAACTAAGGATGAGTCGTCGTTTTATTTTTTTTCAATAATATCCTTATCACAATACCTAATAAGACGGCTAGAAATAGCAATCCAAAAATAATTTGGCCAAAACTAAAGCTCAACGAGTCTGCTCCGGAACTGATAAGATTTGGATTTTTAAAGATGAGAAAACCAAAGGATTTATCTAAGTTATTGAGGTCTCTTTCAAAAGACATAAATTCATTGGGAGCCACAGAGGGCTTTTGAATTTTAAGGTAGCTTTTCAAATGTATTTCGTTGACATCAGCCAAGTGCTTTATACTATAATCATAATAGAAAGCATCATTGCTTATCATATCGTTTTCCTCTTGTATTTGCCATTTTGAAGGCAGTTTGATTTTAGTTTTATGTTCCCGAGCCGAAGGGTAAGGTAGGCCCAAAGCGTAAATTCTATTTTGAAGATTAGGTTTGTAGATCACATCCATCAAACTCGATGGAATAAATTCAACAGACATAAACCCTGGTTTGAGTTTCATCGGCTTCCAAATACTATCGATGGTATAAGATTCGATAACTTTGAGTTCATTTTTTATGACGTCATCTTCTAAGACTGGCATGCCTACAATGTCTATTTTAGGGTAAAACCTTGCGTAATAATTTTCAAATTCTTTTGCAATTTCTGCTTTGCTCCTATTTAAAAATAGATTACGAATATTATCAGCCTCAGAATCCGTATAGGTAGTCACGACTTCTAATGTTGCTCCCCCAGGCATTTCTTCTACAGTAAACGTTTCTTCTGTAGTGACTTTATTATCTAGCATGGGTTGAATTATATCAAATCCTTTATGATCATCACCTACAACCAAGCCGTAGCCATAATCAGGAAAATAGGTATTGAGGTAACTACCGCCTTGATTTGAAATAGTTGGATCATAATAGAGGACTCGATCATTATTATCTATTACTTTTACAACACAATGATCAAAAAATTGAGGCGAAGGTGGAAGTTCTTCTATAGTAGCTTTTAAGCTAGTGTTGATTAACATTGGATAAGCTTTGATGTTGATTTCCTTTAGCATTTCAACCATCAGTAAACTCTTATCTTTACAATCCCCATACCGCTGCTGAAAGACCTGATTGGGTGGGTTTGGCATATAGCCTCCAATACCGTTCTCTATCCCTAAGTACCTAATTTCATTCTGAACAAAATTTAGAATCGACTTAATTTTATCGCCTTCGGTATTATAATCTGAAATCAAATGATCTATCTCGGCTTTCAGGTCCGAACTTAAGGTCTTCTTTGGCAGATAAATTTCTTTAGCCCAATCTTCAACGGCCGCCCATGATGAATATTGGGAAACCACTAGAATGGGTGCCACGATCTTCCAGGCTGGCACATTGTCTTCTACAAGAATATTCTCAGGATTTTCTACAGCCCATTGGTAAGATGAGTAGCCCTTTTTTCGACTGATGACAGGCTCTATTTCAGAATTAAATACCTTATAATTAAGATCAGATTTTGCAAGTATGGAAACATTAATCTTTCCTATCTCTCCATAATCGCTTAAGGTAAACGTATTGGCATACTTTCCTTTGTGTATAGGGTTAAAGCCTGTAATACTGTAACTATAATCAATGATGTCGCCTTTACGAACATCAGATAAATTCAGCATCGCTGACAATGAACCATCATAAAGGTAATTTTCGGCATTCAATTCCCTACGCATCACTTGAAAATGCTCTGGAACCAACTTATCTATGATCTTCCCATCCCTTACAATCTGAATAGAGTGAAACCTTAGACTCTGGTAGGATGGATCATAAACAGCATTTATATTTGAAGCTACTTGAATACCTGAATTGTCTGTGATTTTATTTACAACTCTATAGTAATTTTCTTGTTTTGGAATGTTCGTTTGGTAATCTGCCAGCAAAGTTAAAACCCCTTGTAAAATCTCATCAGTATTTACCACAGGAGAGGAGTTATAGTTTTGGAATGCAACCCAATCTGGCCGATTAGAAACATTTACCGTGTTTTGAGAATACGTAAAGTTTATGAATAGAAAGGTGAAGATGACAATGTAAAATTTGTTCATAATAGATGGTTTGTTAGAATCAAAATTACAAAATTTTATAATTTTATTAAGAAAAAAATGATGGATTATTTTTCGAAAAGACCTGATTAAAACATAATGTGCCCATGCTGATGAACTCAGCTTTTTAATGGAACTTTACCGAAGGTTTTATCTTTATCAACAATCACTGTTGAGAATATAATTAATCAGATGATTAGATTATGAATTATATCCTTAATTTAGAGCTCTATATTTTTACAAACTAACCAATTCAAATGAAAATTATTTTTTTGTTTTTACTTTTAGGCTCAACTTTTCAGGGATTTAGCCAATCAGATTTTGAAATAAAAACCTCTGAGAACGATCGACTCATCAAGGCCTTTAATAATGCTGTGCAAATCGCAGAGAACAGAGAAAATTACTTATCAGTTAAAGTTTATATATTAGATAACGGAGCTGGAAGTGCCGGTAGCCCTAGCTGTGAAGTCTCGCACAATGTTCTTATTGCCGTTTCAGAATTCGATAGAGCACCAAGGCAAAACGTTTTCAACATCGGTCCGTTTATAAATCCTAAATTCATAAGTTGGTCTGAGCGAAGTGAATACAACAAAAGTTTTGAAATGGAGTATGGCGACTTTGATGAGCGAAAGAAAATTGTATTAAACGTCGATATTAAGAACTTAAAGATTAAAT
>CAZOAD010000115.1:1519-4412 GCA_964577705.1 uncultured Mesohalobacter sp. | reverse complement strand
CCATCCCTGGACCAGTACGTACCAAAAAGAGCATGATGGTTAGAAAGGCCAAGATTGTCTTGATTAATCTGATGTGGGCTGTCGATTACAGCGAATGTCCGAATAGGCTGCAAATCAATGGCCACCTGCTTAAGTATGAGATAGAGAGTATATAAATCAATCATTAAATAGCTATTACATATTAATAACAGCAAGATATGACACTTAATTCCGAGTTATTCCTAAAAAAAGCGACCGCGAGAATCGAACTCACCTCGTCCCAGCGTAAATGGCTCGTATACGTCTTGCCAAGTCTGTTAGCCCGCCGCTTAGTCGCTATACGATTTATTTAATCGTTTCTTGCTTCCAACAAAGGCATGTTGGCTTCTGTGGGGATATAAATTTTATCCCCATCCATTTTGTCAATATTCCTTACCCACAAGTAATGAATGTATTTAGTTGTTAGTTTCCCATTCTCGATCTCAATTGCTTTGGCCATCCCTTTGGCCCTTTCAATTTCGGCTTGAGAGTTTAACTTCTGGGCTTCCAAATTAGCCTTAGCTTCTTCTATCAGTATTTTACGATTTTGCTCTGCCTCGGCAAATGCAGCTTTACCCTTCATTTCTTCCGACCAAACCCGATATACAGGATATCCAAAAAGCAATCCAAAGAAGACAATCGCTACGACAATAAAGCCCAAAATATAACTTGCTGTGTTGTTCATGATTTGTTGGTTTGTTTATGATTCTTTAATGCTTCAAAAGCGATACTTTCAATTCACACCCAGCTTTTCCAGTGTGTGGGCGTGTAATAAACGTACATGCTGCCATCAGGTAACCACCAAAGTTTTCCGTCGTACTTTAGTTCTTGCTCGTTTCTTGTTCCTTTTTCATCTTCGACCTTAGTTAAGATCACTCGATTTCTTAGTGGATTTTCTTCGGCAACCTTTTTCCACATGATTCAATATTAGTTTATGTGTGCTTCAGAATTTGCTTTAACGTACAATAGCAATTTTTCAAAAAGCCGGGCGACCAAACCCGGCTCCCCAAAAATCCAATCACGTAAAGTGACCCACCAGGCAAATCAACAATGAACCCGATAGCACCAAGGTAAAGCGACTGCAGCCGTTCTATTCCTATCTATGAGTTGATAGATTATTTGAGATATCTATTGATCAATCAGTAGAGTAGGTTTGAGTAATTAGACTATTCAACTATAGAAAATATTTATACTACTAATTGATGGCTTGAATTGAATAATATAAAACCCTATATTCACGAAAGAATGAAAAAGTTATTCTTCGTACGATCTTTATTCGTCCTAGTAACAATTTACTGTTTCTAAACGTTAGGTTGGTGAAACTATGGGAAAGTTCAAAAAAATATTAAAATTGTTCTACAAATCGTCCAAACTTATATTGGGCCAATTATTCATTTTTAATATGGGTTCAATCTTTGACAATGATGAAAGTAAAATAATATCAAAGAAAGGAGAGCAAATACTTTCTGATCCAGAGAAAATGAATGAGGTTATGAATCAATATAGGAAATATAAAGAAGAAGGGCGACATGGCGATTTTATGTTTGACTTGTAGAATGTTGATCGCAAAATGGATATATCATTAGGTTTTGCAACCATTTTAATTTTCATAGTACTTCCTGGATTATTGTTTAGAAGATTATACTTTTATGGAGAATTTTCTAAAGAATTTAATGCAGGATATAACATCTTCGGATTAGTATCAATTTCAGCTATTCCTGGTTTAATATTATTTTTCTTTACTCTTATATTAAGCTACACTGTTTTCGACATATCCGTAGGTCTATTTATTGATGCATACAAGACCGCAAGGGGGACCATATATTCAGATACATCACCCCAAAACATTCTTGACCTATTTGAGGAGAATAGGTCTGAAATCTTTACTTTTTGTAGTCTGTTGTATGTTATAAGCTTTTTATTTGGTGTTTTATCAGGTAGGCTAGTGCGTATTCTTCGTTTAGACACTCGATACAAACTATTGCGCTTTAAAAATCATTGGTTTTATCTGCTAAATAATAGAGCAAGCCAAATGAAAAAGTTTAAGTCTTTCCGTAAGCCAAATAGAAAATATGCTTTTACCATGGCAGACGTATTAGTTGATACTAATGATGGAAATAAGCTATACTCTGGAGTTGTACGTGATTATCAATTGAAATCAAATACAAATACTGAACTGAGTTTAATTGTTTTAAGCGATGTTTATAGATATAATAAATTAGATAACAACAAAACTGAAGCCAAGTCTATCCCTGGGGAGTTGCTGATCGTAAATTGTGACAATCTGTTGAATATTAATTTAACATACTCTTATAACAAAAACGAAAAGGCGATTAATAGAACTTGGGTGTCAATTTTAGTTAATAGTTACTATCTGTTTTCTTTTGTGGGTGTTATAGTTCTGCCTTTTTTTAGACTTGGATTTAACTCTTTTGAACCTTACGATTACTTTTTTGAAAGACCTTGGTTAATTCGTTTACTTTTTTGCGTATGGGTATTTCAAGCCATTCGTACGATTTTGCCTTACGTCGAACTAGACAATGGTGAATACAAAATTAGAAGTGTGAATGATAGAAATGACAGTATAAGGTTATTTTTAATACTTACTTTTATACTTTTAACTTTTTGGTATTTGACAACTCAAGATAATGATCCAGTCATAGGTTTTATTAATAATCTCTCATCATGGGCACTTCCTTATTAATAATTCATTTTTTAATATCAGGGTCTTAACTTTCTACCCCACCATCTTATCGATGATCACCTTTCGAATGAAGTCGTGTGCGTTGGCGTTGAAAATGGCTCTAGCGTGGATGGGATCCTCTCCTTTGAACCAGCCTTTCTCTTCCGCTAGCTGGAGGTAGTAGGGGTAGCC
>CAZOAD010000115.1:0-1419 GCA_964577705.1 uncultured Mesohalobacter sp. | reverse complement strand
GCAGTCTCCTTTATGAGTTCAATAATCTTATCCAGCTTTGTTTCATTTTTCTTTACTCTGGGATGAATATCTAAATCATACTTCTCAATAAGCTTGCCAATCACCTTATTCTGCTCACTTTCAGGCAATTTTAACACATCTTCTTTGAGGGTCTCCAAATTAAACTGCATTTCCTTTGTCTCAGGCTCCGGATCACAATTCGAACAGCCATCGTCTTGAACTTCCGGATTCTTACTAAGACCCTGAGTAAGAGGTTCTTTTTTTGGGAACTTCTTTTTCCTTCTAACCGGCTTGACAAAGTCGAATATCTTCTCACGATCTTCTTCATCAACGAAATTAGCCAAGGCCATAACGGATCCTTTCCATTGGTTTGCGATCCTCTTCTCTTCGGCAATACTAATCTTATCTACGTAAAATTCAAGAACCGGTTCTATTCCGGGAGTGACAAAGTTGAGCTCTTTGATTCTTTCTTTATTCATGCTGGCTTGAGTTGATTATGAGCAATAAGTAAATAGCGTTGTGGTGAATAAAACGGTTTCACGCGGTAGTAAATTCCCGAGAAGGGCTTTCCTTGTACTTTGTTGATGGAGTTTTCTTTGACCTCTTCAATAATTCCGGTATCTTCCTTTCCATTGTAATGAAAGGCCACCTTCTCCCCTTCACTGTAGGTGCGATCGATCATTTTTATTTGCAAGGTAGGGAGTGGGAAGGGGAGCTATTCCTGATTGAAATGTAGGAACAATAATTCAAATATCCATTAGATATGCAAATTTCATTAAAAAAAGGAACTGTTATAGTGTCTATTGCTATATTAGAAAATACTTTAAATAATCATTTTGCTGAAAATTTAACGTTAAGTCAGGATGGAAACGTCAATAACCCAAAATTAAATGTAGAACTGATAATTGATGAGGAATCATATTCTTCTGAATTTGAATATGAATTAGATGAAGCCTCAAGTAGGTTAGTATTTAAACATTCCTAAACACTCACCACAATCGCCCCACCCCTTTTCGGTGGCTTTAAGACGAACAGCATGCGCATCATCATCATGTCGGAGAGGTCCGGGGACCTGCCTATGTTTTTAATGGTGACTTCTTTAGGCTGGATTTTCAACTTTCCGTCCTTCTCTGAATGCCAGCGCTTAACCTGACCCAACTCTTGAATGAGATCCTCTTGAACCTGATCGTCTTTGATTTTGTCTATGGCAATCGAGCCCTGATTGATCATGGCAGCTAGTTTATAATAACACTGGGTCTTTAGGTTTTGATACTGGGTACCCTCTTTGGTTTCAATCTGCTTGCCATTGTTGTTGAATGGTTTTGCCCCTCTCAAGAATCCTTTGAGGTAGGCCCCCAGCCCATCGCCGTCGAATACAATTCGTGAATTACGGACTCCATGCTTTGCTTTAAAGCTGTT
>CAZOAD010000114.1:576-4442 GCA_964577705.1 uncultured Mesohalobacter sp. | reverse complement strand
GAGTAAGTGATTTGTTGGATTTGATTATAATACGATCAGGTCTAATGATGTTACCCGAGTTTACCAGAATATCTTGCTCATTTAAGACCTCCAAGGGATTTTCAAAATAGTCGTTAAGTTCAGGGTGATATATAATAGCTTTAATGAGAGGTCTAAGGCTTCTTTCGCTTTCTTCGCTTAAGTCCCCTGAATTTTTTAGTTCATCAAAGGCAAAATCCAAGTCGGAATGAGTTTTTATTTTAGAAAGAATAAGGTGTACGAGATTTCCGCGCTCTATAGCTTCTTGATGTTGACTATCCCAAAAATAAGACGCTTTAGTTAATATGTTAAGGTTGTGATCTTCTTTTGGTACGGAAATAAGGTTTAAAGGTTCTGAGTTAGCAACAGTTTCTCTCCCAAGTGCATGCTCTTGTTTACCAAAGGTGTAAAGGTTTTGGGATTGTGACCAAAGGTTTTTATGTTGTAGATAAGATATGAGTAGTCCCGAAAAGGTATTGGAGTTAACCGATCCATTCGCCTTGATGTCTTTTTTAGACACGACGTATAACTGCTCAACAGCTCTTGTTAGTACGACATAAAGTAAATTGATATTATCCAGCGCCAATTGTTGCCTACGTTGATTATAAAGGTATTTTCCCGGCTCTCTGTAATGCTCTACATCCTTGTTAAAATTAATGAGCAAACTCTCAAAACCGTTATAATTTTCTTTATTTACTGGAAACCATATTTTTGGGCGGTTTTCTCTGTAAATATCCAAGTCTGCATAAGGAAATATGACCACAGGAAATTCAAGTCCTTTGGATTTATGTATGGTCATTATTTGTACCGCGTCAATATCGTTAGACACAACAATGCTAAGTTTTTCTTCGTGTTCTTCAAAATACCTTACAAAGGCCGAAATATCTGAATGGTTTTTTTGTGCAAATTCAAAAACTTCGTCTAAATAGAACTCTAGATAGGCGTCAGAACTGTCGTTCAAATCAAATATTCTAACAAGCTGTTCTACCAATTCATAAAGAGGCGATTGCATTAATGATTTAAGGTTTAGGGCTTCTTTCTTTGAAGATATTTTGGCTAATAAATCCTCTAACCCTAGAGATAGATGATTTAAAAAGTATTCGTGCTTGTTTGTTACTTCCTGTCGGTCTGCCAAATATTGCAACGCTTCAATTCTCAATTTGTAATTGGTTGGCTGAACAAGCAATTTTAAAATGGCGTTTAGAAACTTAACTTTTGGGGAGTTTTTTAAAAGCAATGTTTCCGATGATGTAATTGGAATTTTATTGGCGCTCAAGTATTGCGCTACAGCCACCCCTTCTTTTCGCTTCCTGGTAATAACACAGATATCTTTGTACTTGTATCCAAGTTCTATGCAATTCTCAACCATATCAAGGACCTCTTTAGGGTATTCCTCATCTGGGATGTCGTCTTTTTCCAGCTCAAGGAACCTTAACTCTACATAGCCGGTTCGCTTTAAATTTTTTTGTTGATGCGAAGCTTTGTAGAGAGAACTATGGTCTTCGGCTTCAAAAAAAGCATGGCTTATATAATTGAAGAACGAATTATTGAAGTCGATAATATGCTCAGCGCTCCTGTAATTGGTTTCTAAGTTGAAAACCGAAGTTTCGGCATAAAACGGTCTATCTTCTCCAGTGTAGAGTGATATAAATTGCTCTGGGTCGCTACCGCGCCATCTGTAAATGGCTTGCTTGGCATCGCCAACAATCATGGACAATCCTCTACCGCTACTAAGTGTGTTGTCTAATAAAGGAACTAAATTTTGCCATTGCAATGTGGAGGTGTCTTGGAACTCATCGATAAAATAATGGTTAAATCGTTCACCTAGGCGTTCATAAATAAAAGGTGTGGGCTGATTGCGTATTTGTTGGCTTATAATGTTATTAAACTCTGAAATGAGCATCACATTTTTATCCGCCTTCAGCATATTTAATTCTTGGCTAATAAGATTGAGAACTGAAAAGGGCGTGAGGTTGTTTAAAGCCGATTTAAGAAATTTAATCTCAAAAACTTTAACCTTTGTTTGTGCAAACGCCTCCGCAAGTTGAGGTTGAATGTTGTTAATTACTTCAGCAATTTTTTCTGATACTCGAGATGGATACAAAGCTTCATTTTCAAGAAGATTTGTTTGCCAGACAGCACCAAAAGCCACATTTGTAGACCCATCTGCAAGCTTTAAAAAATAATTTGGAAGCGATTTTCTCATAAAATCAGTGTGCTCAAGCCCAGAGTTGCTTATTAAGTCTAATGTTTTATGAGCGGTATTTCTTAGCGCATTTTCTTCTGAAGTAACTTCAGATATTAGAATTTGTTTTAGCTTACCAAAATCCTCTAAGGTCTTATCCTTGATTTTTTCTAATTCACCTAAGTCGTTTTCTTTAAGGAGTATCCCAGAGATTTGGTTAAGGTCATAACTAATGTCCCAGCTTTTGTCATCATTGGTTTTTTCTACGGCGAAGGTTACCAAGGTTTTGGTTAGAAGTTGGTCAACACCAGCCTTGCTTATTAATTTGTCCACGGCTTCATTGAGTAGACGTTCTTGGTCTAATTCAACTTCAAAATTTAAAGGCAATCTTAAGTCGTGTGCAAATGTTCTGATTAAGCGGTGGGTAAAGGCATCAATAGTTGATATGTCAAAAGCACCGTAATTGTGCAGTATGTGTTTTAAGATTTGTTTAGACTTGGATTTAATTTCTGCAAAGCTCAAGTGGAGTTCTTCGGATATATCTTTTAGCATTGGGTGTGGGTCATCCTCATCTTGCATGGATGAAAATGTCCTTAGCATTGAGATAATTCGGTCTTTCATTTCGCCAACGGCCTTGTTTGTGAAGGTAATGGCCAAAACATGTTTGAACTCTAAGGGGTCGTTAGATGCAATTAAAATCTTGAGATAAGATTTTGCAAGGGTGTAAGTTTTGCCGCTTCCTGCAGAAGCATTATAAATTTTGAACTGAGATGATTGCAAATGATAAATTTTATACCAAAATAGGGAATCTTAATATTTTATTTAGATTTTGTTAAAATCAATATCGTAAATTTGATGAAACTGAATATTTAACACTAAAATTCTTTAAATATGGCTTTTGAATTACCAAAATTAAACTATTCATACGATGCCTTAGAACCTCATATAGACGCTAGGACTATGGAGATTCATCATACAAAACATCATAATGGATATACAACAAAATTAAACGCAGCAATTGAAGGCACACCTTTAGAAAGCAAATCTATTGAAGATATACTTTCTGGCTTGGATATGACCAATATGGCTGTTAGAAATAATGGAGGCGGATTTTACAATCACTCTTTATTCTGGACTGTAATGGACCCAAATGATAGAGGATATCTGTCAGGAGAGCTAAAAGATGCTATCGAAGCAAAATATGGGTCTAAAGACGCTTTCGTAGAAGCGTTTAGTAAAGCGGCAGCAACTCAATTCGGTTCGGGTTGGGCATGGTTGTGTGTGCATGAAGGAGGAGCTGTGGAGATTTGCTCTACTCCAAACCAAGATAATCCATTAATGCCAGGTGTTGGCTGTGGTGGTACTCCAATTCTTGGTTTAGACGTTTGGGAGCATGCCTACTATTTAAACTACCAAAATAGAAGACCAGATTATATTGAGGCTTTCTTTAAAGTCATTAACTGGAACGAGGTAGAAAGACGTTACGCCCAAGCAAAGTAATAATTACTATTTAATAAATATTAAGGCCCAGATGAAAGTCTGGGTTTTTTTGTGGCTATAAATTAGATCACTAAGTAATCTATTTGATTGAAGTAAAAGTTAGAGTGGGTAAGTATCAAATGAAATGAAAAAAGGTGAACAGAAGTTCACCTTTTTTGCCCCA
>CAZOAD010000114.1:0-566 GCA_964577705.1 uncultured Mesohalobacter sp. | reverse complement strand
AGGACAATCCATTGATGGATATTGCTGAAGTAAAAGGAACACCAATTCTTGCATTAGATGTTTGGGAACATGCGTATTATTTGAATTACCAAAACAGGAGACCAGATTACATTGAAGCGTTCTTTAAAATTATTAACTGGAACGAGATTGAAAAACGTTATGCCGAGGCTAAGTAAGTCTTAGGAACTAACATAGAAAACCCAAGCCTTATGGTTTGGGTTTTTTTATGTTAAAGGATTATGTAGTTTAGAAATGATTTTCGAAAACGTATTGCAAATGAAAAAAGGTGAACAGATGTTCACCTTTTTTGCCCCAAATCTACCATAAACTTAACCTACTTATGTTATGGTGATTCAAATATAAGTGGACAGATTTGCTTAAAGTAAATTTATTGGATAAACGACCTATATATTAGTCTAACCGTGGAAACCGTGGGATTTGATGAAAAAAAGTGGAGAAATACGAGACTCAATAACTTATTTTTCCCTAGTTGAAGTCCATAAAAAAAGGTGAACAGAAGTTCACCTTTTTTTGCCCCAAATCTACCATGAACTTAACCTACTTAT
>CAZOAD010000113.1:0-4491 GCA_964577705.1 uncultured Mesohalobacter sp. | reverse complement strand
CAAACATAGAGGCAAAATGCCTTCAAAAAAGTGTCCTTTTCTTTGGTTCGTTTCTCCCGACTAATTCGGGATGGACAAGCAAAAGAAATGAACAGAAAACATTATGTTTTAGCTTAGCATACTTACAATTATATAATTATTTTTAAAATGAACGAAACAGTTTCCATCAGAAAAAAATAACCACATCGGCTAATTTCCATTAGCCTCCTCGTTATGATGTGAATAGTAAGTAGTAAGTAGAGGGTAGTGATTTTGAGGTTAAAGCGTATGAGGTGATAAGTTTAAAAGTTAAAACCCTTGTCCCAAGAGCAAATCCCCAGACACCTCTTGGCGGGATGGAACGGAAAAACATGAAACATTAAACTAATTCACCCTATCACACCAACAAAGAATTTTATCAGGGCATTTTAACAAAATCCTAAGCCCTTACTTATCCTGTGATTCTAATATTTTCTATTTTCGCTTCAGATAGTACAACATGTCAAAATCGTCTGTAGAATTAGCCTTAAAAACCCTTCCGGAAAACCCTGGAGTGTACCAGTTTTACGATAAAGACGAAAAATTACTCTACGTGGGCAAAGCCAAGAACCTTAAAAAACGGGTGAATTCCTACTTTACCAAATCCCACGATTCCAGACGGATTGCCGTCATGGTCAAAAAAATTGTGGACATCAAACACATCGTTGTCAATACCGAAGCCGATGCCCTGTTACTGGAAAACAACCTGATCAAAACTCGTCGGCCGCGCTTTAACGTGATGCTTCGTGATGACAAGACCTATCCTTGGTTGTGCATCAAAAAAGAACGATTTCCTCGAGTATTTCTAACACGTAAAGTAATTAAAGATGGAAGCGAATACTATGGCCCGTTTCCAAGCCTTAAAACCATCAAAACATTGCTGGGTCTGATTAAAGGCTTATACCAAATCCGCACCTGCAACTACGACTTAAGCGAACATAAAATTCGAGACGGGAAATACAAAGTTTGCTTAGAATACCATTTAGGCAATTGCTTAGGCCCATGCGAAGCATACCAGACCGAAGAAGACTACAACGCACAAATCGAATCTGTGCGTCAAATTGTAAAGGGCAACTTCCAAAGTTCGTTAAGAGCCTTTAAGCTGCAAATGAAAGCCCTGGCAGATGACCTCAGGTTTGAGGAAGCAGAACGCATCAAGAAAAAAATTGAAAGCCTGGAGCGCTACCAGGCCAAATCGACGGTGGTGAATCCAAAAATTAGCAATGTGGATGTATTTTCAATAGTATCGGATGAAAGTTATGGCTATGTAAATTTTTTACAGGTCGTAAATGGCGCCATCATTCGGTCGCATACCATTGAGATTAAAAAAAGGCTTGAAGAAGACGACAAAACACTACTTGAGCTAGGCATTATCGAAATACGTCAGCTTTTTAAGTCCAGATCTAAAATACTTTACGTTCCTTTTAAGGTGCATTTAGGGGAAGACATAAACATCCAAGTTCCTAAACTTGGCGATAAAAAAAGTTTGGTAGATCTTTCGCAGCGCAATGCCAAGTTTTTTAGATTGGAGCGCTTTAAAACGATGAAAATCGTAGATCCGGAGCGGCATACCAAACGCCTTATGACGCAAATGCAAAGCGATTTAAGACTTCCTGCACCACCGGTACATATCGAGTGTTTCGACAACTCAAACATCCAGGGCACCAATCCTGTTGCAGCTTGTGTGGTGTTTCGAAACGGCAAACCTTATAAGAAGGACTACCGAAAATTTAACATCAAAACAGTGGAAGGCCCGGACGATTTTGCCTCTATGGAAGAAGTCGTACACCGCCGCTACAAACGTTTGCTGGAAGAAGATGAAGCCTTGCCTCAACTTATTGTTATCGATGGAGGAAAAGGCCAGCTCTCCTCTGCTGTAAAAGCCTTGGAAAGGCTAGGCTTAAGAGGAAAAATTTCTATCATAGGCATTGCCAAACGCTTAGAGGAAATTTATTTTCCCGGTGATAAATTCCCCTTATATTTAGACAAAAAATCGGAAACACTTAAAGTGATTCAGCAATTACGAAACGAAGCGCACCGCTTTGGAATCACCTTCCATAGGCAAAAGCGAAGCAAACAAGCCATTGATTCTGAACTTGAAAATATTACAGGTATTGGCGAGAAAACAGCCCTAGAACTGCTGAAAGAATTCCGTTCTGTAAAACGTATCAAACAGGCTACTGAAGACCAAATCGCCAATGTAGTCGGCACGTCTAAAGCCAAGCTAATCACCTCTTATTTTGCTAAACAATCATGAACACCAAAGTCTTCATATTGATTTTAAGCCTGTTGAGCCTTCAATTTATAAAAGCTCAAGAAGATGCAAACCGACCAAAAGTAGGCTTAGTCTTAAGCGGTGGTGGCGCGAAAGGCCTTGCGCATATTGGAGCTTTAAAAGCCATTGAAGAAAGCGGCGTGCAAATCGATTACATCGGCGGAACCAGCATGGGGGCCATCATAGGAGGCTTGTATGCAAGTGGCTACAGAGCCGATCAACTGGACTCCATCTTTAAAAGCACAGATTTTAAAGCCTTGATTCAGGACGACTTGCCACGGCAGATAAAAACCTTCAAAGAACGGGAAGAATCCGAAAGATACGCCTTTAGTTTTCCTTTTGATAAATTTTCAATTAAACTGCCAAGTGGCATCTCCAAAGGTCAAAACATTTACAACTTATTAGCTCAACTGACTCAGCATGTCGAAGGCAATGACTTCAGCAAATTTCAAATTCCGTTTTTGTGTATCGCTACCAACGTTGAAACCGGCGAAGAAGTAATGATTGAAAAAGGCAACCTTGCACAGGCCATCTCAGCTAGCGGAGCGATTCCGTCTTTCTTTAAACCGGTGAACATCAACAACAAGATGCTTATTGATGGTGGTGTGGTGAACAACTATCCGATTGAACACCTTAAACAAAAGGGCATGGACATCATTATTGGTGTGGATGTCCAAGACAGCTTATTCAACAAAGACAAGCTAAAAACCGGCCTGGAGATCATGACACAGGTGAACAATTTTAGAACCATAAAAGCCATGAAACCCAAGCGGCAATTGACTGATATTTATATTCGTCCAAATATTGTTGGCTTTAACGTCTTATCATTTGAGGACGGGGCCATCATTATCGAGGAAGGCTATAAAGCAGGCCAACAGGTTTTGAAGGATTTAGAATTACTGGCACAACAGCAAGATAAACCTCTTGAACCTCAAATCACTTTGGCCATTTCGGATTCCTTATGGATTGATGATATTAACATAAACGGCAACCAAACCTATCCAAGAAGCTATATTCGAGGTAAGCTAAAGATTGGGCTTGGGCAAAAAATTGCCTATAAAAGCCTGAATGAAGGCCTGAACAACCTATCTGCTACGGGGAACTTTGATCGGGTAACATATGACATTACCTCCGAAGGTGATAAAAACATTTTAAACTTAAATGTAGAAGAAACGCCGAATAAAACCACGTTAAGACTGGCCGCGCACTATGACGAACTCTACAAAAGTGCTTTACTCGTAAACCTGACACAAAAAAGTTTGTTTATGACCAACGACAAGGTAAGCCTGGATCTGATTATTGGTGAAAACAGCCGCTACAATTTTGAATATTTTATCGATAAGGGAAAATACTGGAGTTTAGGCCTAAAATCCAGGTTTAACCATCTGGAAGAAAATCTGAAAGTGGAGTTTATCCCCTCAAATCCTATTGTAGATACTTTTAACGTGAACCAAATCAACGTAGAGATAGATGATATAACCAATCAATTTTTTGCGGAAACCTATTTGTTTAAAGATTTTCGTTTTGGCATGGGGCTGGAACATAAATACATCAGGGCATCGACCTCCACTATAGTGAACGACCCTAATGAAAACACAGAACTCACCATCCTGGAACGCAACAACCTCAGTAGCGCCTTTGGGTATTTGGAATACGACAGCTTAGACGATAAGTATTTCCCGACCAAGGGCATGTATTTTCATGGCGACTTTCACCTGTATTTAAGCAACAAGAACATTGCCGAATTTTCTATTGCCAAAGGCGATGTGGGTTATGTGTTTACCCCTTTCGACAAGTTCACCTTTAGAGTATCCTCTGAACTGGGCTTTCGTATTGGTCAGGCCAATGTAGATGCGCTGGATTTTTATTTGGGTGGCTACGGCTTTGCTCCTATTAACAATTTCAGGCCTTTTTTAGGCTATGATTTTTTAACGGTTTCAGGCGACAGCTACATAAAAGGCTTAATCGAACTGGATTATAATTTTGTATCAAACAACCACCTGATTTTTTCAGCTAACTATGCCAATGTGGAGGATGACATCCTGGAAACCGGCGAATGGTTTAGCACTCCCGACTTTAGCGGGTATGCCTTAGGCTATGGGTTAGACACCCTCCTCGGCCCGATGGAAGTAAAATACTCCTACTCACCGGAAACCAAAGACGGCATCTGGTTTTTTAGTTTGGGGTATTCGTTTTAA
>CAZOAD010000112.1:0-4741 GCA_964577705.1 uncultured Mesohalobacter sp. | reverse complement strand
CGTGATTATATTGTCTCATAATTTATATTATGTAAAATAGAAGTATTGAAAATAAATTGATGGTACTACTTGAGTAATTCATAAGGTTTAGTCCTATACTCCTTTAGCGATTAACCGATTGGCTATTTCAGTAAGCTCACGTTCTACAGATTCCTCAGCTATATAGCTTAAGGCATCCGCCTCCAATCGTTTAAGGTTTTCCCGACTGGCATTATCCATGGCAGCATCTGCCGTAATCACTTTGGGTTCGAGTCTGTAATACGCCGATTTATCGGTTGGCTCTAAGCCATCAAAAATTTGGGTTAAGTGATAATCTGTGCTGACAGCACTTCCAGACATCATGATATCAATTACCGGTTTGATCCATTCCAGTTGTCCCCAGTTTTTGATTTTCTTATATTCGTAAGATTTACTTTTACTGCCAGTCCCAATCGAGACCATCATCATGTCTTTAGCCGTGGGTTTGGCGGGCATCCCTTGAAATTCCATATTATGCACTTCAGAATACGCCACCATAGCTGGATTATTGGCAAACAATCCACCGTCTACCAGCGGAAAAGACGCCCCTACCTGATTCTGGACACAAGCGGCTTCAAAGTATGTGGGGGCTGCAGACGTCGCTCTGGCTACATCTTTGACCTTAAAATTATAGATGCTATTGGTCGTTTTATGCTGTTTAAAAAAGTGTGGCCTTCCTTTTTGGACATCATAAGCACTGATAATGCAAGGCTTCACCAAGTCGCTAAGCCAATACTCCTGAAAGGTATCCTGAAGAGCATTCTCTAGTTCGCGTTCATCGTATTTTTCATCGGCGATACCAAAACCGCTACTCAGTTTTTGCCAGAGATTGACATCAAAAATGTCCTTTCCTCGCTTTAAGTACAGATCTACAGACTGCTTTGCCGTCAATAAGGGTCTACCACTTTGGTCAGGAATCAAATAAGACAGCGTCAAAATACCACCCGTACTGGTTCCGGCGAAAAAATCAAAGTAATCGGCCAGTCTTACTGAATCTCGGCCAGTTATAAGCTGTAGCTTCTCCTCTAGTCGGCATAAAATCACTCCAGGTAAGATACCACGTATACCACCGCCGTCAATGGAAAGGATTCGTATTTTACTCATCTTACAGATCTTTTAAATCCTCGTAAAACCCGCTTATTTTTTTAGCAATACTTACGCCAATGTCTCCTATCTCTTTGATCTGATTGATAAGTTCAGCTTTTTTCATGTTCTCTCTGGAGGCTTCTTCAACCAGCTTTACCAACACATTGTAGGTCTTTAAATCGGTAGTTCCAGGAGTAATTTCATCAATTTCGGCTCTGGAAAGTCCGTTAAGCTCCTCTACCTCTCTTGCGTATAAGCCATCAAAGGCGGCATCAGCTTCTTCAAATAATCGTTGTAATCTATTACTCATGATGTAATGTTTTTAGGGATTGCTTATGCTTTTGATCTGTTCTATCAACTCATTCATTCGGTTTCGGGCGTCTTCAGCTTTGGAGTCGAAGTCCCTGCCTTTGGCTATGACCTGGTCCAGAATATCGGAGGCTCTTAGCATACTTTGGTCCACCTCTGCTCTGTCAATACCTATGAGTGCAAGAGATTCCGTTTGGGCTTCTTTTACATCGTCTACAGAAGCCAGGTAGCCGGTAAGAGTAGCATTAGCAGCGATGGCATTGTCATAAGATGCATTTAATGCTTTAAGGATTTCCTGTTGTTCCTCACGGATAGGTTGCATAAGTTCCGAACGTTTTTGGGCGATTTGCTGTGTCGCGTAGGTTTGAAAATCGACCATGGCCTGCAAAGCTTTGTCGGTATCTTCCTGAGATGCTTCTGCTCTGGACGCTCGCTCTAAGTCTGTAATGACCGAAGGCTTGTTATCCTGATAGCTTTCAAATTCACTCTCCAGCACAAACTGAATGATAAACGGACTATAAACCTCGTCTATAAATCTGTTGATTTTAGATTCCAAATCAGAATAATAAATGCTAATGGTATTGATGTGTGACCGCTTAAGTTCCTGCAGGTCCCTGCCCAAGGTTTGAGATAAGCTGATGGTTTCGCTGGGAATGCTAACACATGAAGCCAGGAAAACCAGCATCACTATGCATAGGTGTTTCATAACAAATAGTTTTTGGTCAATTCTAAAGTTAAACTATTTTCTACAAATAATTAGCTACCAGTACCTTATAAATATTCTAAGAATCCAAACTATCAAACTCAGCCTTTATAAGTAGCGCTTCAAAAAACTTAGTTTGTAAGGTTTGATCAAACCTTGGAAAGCAGGATCATAAATAAACTAAGTCCTTCCCATCAGACATCCAGAACAGGAGTCCTCTACTCTTTGTTTAGCATTTTTAGCGTTCCATCATAGCGTATAGGAAACCGCTGATTACTATTCACGTTGATAAAAGCTTTTAGACTTGGATATAAGGTAAGTGTTACTTGATAATTTTCTGATTCTTGCCTAATATCAAATTTGATGGTGTATAAATGTTTATCATCGTCTTTGGTAATTTTAAGATCACTGGGAACACCCTTAAAATCAACACCTGAAGCAGTACCATAGCCTCCACCAAATTGCCGTTCGCCATAATAGGGTAAATTGGACGATACCGTATCACCTTCAAACCTTAAGTAATTAGAGGTTCCTTGTAAACTTATTTGTGAGGCATTATCCCCAGGTCTATATAAACCTACCTTGTCCAATTGGTTTAAGGCATTGGTCGTTAGAGGTCTTGCGAATTGAGCTTCAATTTCAAAATACCGGTGCTCCACGATAGAATCCAAACGGGCTAAATCTTCAGTTGAAACCTCTCTTGACGATCCACAGGAAATCAAAAATACTAGCCCTAAAGTGACCAATACCAATCTGAGTGTAAGACTACTATATATCATACTTAAAGTTACGCATTAAGATTAACCTAAGTTAATAATTCCATCTTTAATTTTAGAAATAACAGCTTGGGCAGCCGATTCTCCGTTGAGCATAGCGGCGTTCAACGAACCGTTAGCCAGGTGATCACCTGCTAAAAATACCTGATCTTTCAATTGCGTTTCAGACTTGGGTAACATATAACTGACGGTCTGAAGGATAGGTAAAGCTTTTTCAATATGATAAAACTGCTTAAATTCTAAGGTCTCAATTCCTGCATAAGTCTTCAAGTCACTGGTGATTTGCTTTTTGAGCTCCTCTTTGGACAAGTCGTGGGGCTTTACTACGCTTACAGAAAGCAGATGCTCTTGGGCATCTGGTGTTGATAGATAGTAGATATTGTTAACTAATGCATCTTCATCGGCAATAAGAGCTATCATGGGCTCTTTGTAAACGCGTTGCTTTACACTTACGTAAACATTGTCAACGCTCTTCCAAAGTGTATGCTGATTATTCAAATTTGAAATTAATTGTGAAGCTTCAGTGGCAATAATCACATAGTCGAAGCTTTCTTTGGAACCATTTTTAAAGGTGATCTCCTGGTCCTGAATGGATTGCACAGGGGTATTAAAATGAATTTTGGAATGCTTGAGTTGCGCCATCAATTGGTTGGGAATGGCCTGTATTCCTTTTTTGGGAATGGCTGCACTCCCCTCTCCGAACATTTTGTAGACAAATTCAAATTTTCTGGAAGATGTTTTCAGTTCGTGTTCCAGGAAAATGCCTGTAAAAAAAGGTTTGAAAAAGTTATGAATGATATCCTCTGAAAACCCATAGTCCTTTAAGTATTGAAGGGTTGTTTTTTCTTCTGCCAGAAAAATATCATCAAAACTTTTCTTTTTGAGTTCCGTATTTAGTTTTAAGACTTTGAGCTTATCGGCTATACTGCCGATTTTTGAAGTTAAGGTTGGGAAAAGCAGGCTAAATTGTCTAAGCGGATCCCCAATTTTATCCCGACGGCCCTGATTATAAATGATCGCTCCTGGATAAAAATGCTCGAGTTGCAGTAAATCGTAATTGAGGTATTTTTGAGTTGCTGGATATTTGGTCAATAACACCTGAAAACCGTGGTCGAAGGTATAACCATCTCTATAATCCGTTTTTACGCGTCCTCCTACTCTATCTGTAGCTTCAAAAAGATGTGGCTGAAACCCTGCTTGTTCCAAATTTATAGCAGCTACCAGACCGCTAAGGCCTGCCCCTACTATCGCTATTTTTTGATCTTGCATTGAAAATTCATTTGGTGGTAAGTTCGAAAATTTCAGTCTTTTTAAACCTCAAAGTATTCCTAAAAGTTTCTAAGACCCTCATATAATTTATACTTTAGAAAAAAAAATATTAACCATGAGTAACAAAGATATGGGAGTAATAGCGAAAAGTGATAATGAATTGAAGTTATATTATCATCCTGATAATAGAATTGCTAAGCAAAGCATTGCGGTAGCTGAAGCTACAAAAGCAGAGAAAGTATTGATTAACCTTGCTGAAGTAAAATTGACGGAGACTCAGTGGGCTGAAATTTCAAGACTACTGGACAAAGATCCTTCCGAATTGATTAATACAGACCATCCATTTGTGAAAGAAAAACTAAGTGAACATCCGGAATTGGACGAAAACCAAGCTTTGAAAATCTTGGTTCACGATCCTCAAGTTCTCATGCATCCTATCGCGATGCGAGGTAAGAAAGTTATAGAAGTCAAAGGCATCAATGACATAATGAAATTGCAGGAAATGGATTCTAGAGATGCTAAGCTTCCTTAAGATTTATTAGACCTCAATAAAAAAGCGCTCAATGGAGCGCTTTTTTTA
>CAZOAD010000111.1:0-4762 GCA_964577705.1 uncultured Mesohalobacter sp. | reverse complement strand
CACTCTAAATTCTGCTAGGGCTCGACGCATTTTCTTACAGGCATCGTCAAGGGTTCTGCTGCTGGCAGAGACTTTTACAAGCATGGAATCGAAGAAGGGTGAAATCTTCACCCCCTGGTAAACACTACCTGCATCTAAACGTATTCCAAATCCAGAAGCACTTCGGTAGGTCGTAATAGTTCCATAATCCGGCTTGAAATCGTTTTTAGGGTCTTCAGTTGTAATTCTACATTGTACAGCGTAGCCATTTATAGAAACAGATGCTTGGTTGGGGAGGTTAATTTCTTCGTCAGAAAGTTTAAAATTATCGGCAATGTAAAGCTGAGTTTTAATAAGGTCTACACCTGTTACTACTTCGGTGACGGTATGCTCTACTTGAACTCTAGGGTTCACTTCGATGAAATAGATACTCCCATCCTCATCCACTAGAAATTCTACAGTACCAATATTATTATAGTTGACAGCCTTGCAAATTTTGACCGCATATTCATACAAATTGTTTTTGACCGTTTCATCCAGATCCTTGGAAGGCGCAAATTCAATAACCTTTTGATAACGTCGTTGTACCGAGCAATCTCTTTCAAAAAGATGAAGGATATTTCCATGATTGTCGGCTACGACCTGTATTTCTATGTGTTTAGGATTTTCTATAAATTTTTCGAGGAAAACGGTTTCATCTCCGAAGGCATTTTTGGCCTCACGCCTGGATTCTCCATAAGCATTCTCCAGCTCGTCCATGCTTCTTAAAACTCGCATCCCTCGACCGCCACCACCAGATGCCGCCTTCAGCATCAAAGGAAACCCGATGCGTTCCGCTTCTTCGGTGGCGATTTCCAAAGACGTCAAATCCTTTTTATTACTTTCAATGATAGGAACTTCATTGTCTATCGCTACTTTCTTGGCCGTCACTTTATCTCCTAAGGATTTCAGAACAGCTACTTTAGGCCCTACAAAAACAATATCATTGTCTTTACAGGCCTGTGCAAATTTGGCATTTTCAGACAAAAACCCATAACCAGGATGAATGGCATCTACCCCATTCTTTTTGGCAACTCGAATAATTTCATCAATATCCAAATAGGGCTTTAAAGGTTCTTTATCGTCGCCAACTTGGTAAGATTCATCTGCTTTATATCTATGTAGAGAATATCTATCTTCATAAGTATAAATCCCAACTGTTCTTATACCGATTTCTGTACAAGCTCGAAAAATTCTGATAGCGATTTCTCCTCTATTGGCAACTAAAACTTTTTTGATGTTCATTCTGATTAGGTTTATTTTGAAATTAATTATGGTCGGCTTTAAAGTTATTAAATAAATTAATCAACTTTGTGGAATCGGAGTTTTTTTAGAGAAAACCCACTTAATTAGGACCAAAACAAATGGAAATTCAGCTTAAAACTTTAGAAGGAGAAAAATTAGCCTTGAGTGAGTTGTTGATCATAGGTAAAATCAATGTTCTTCTTTTTTACAATACTTATTGTCTGGGGTGTACCGGTAGAGCTATTCCCTTTGCTTATGAATTATCAAAAGATTTTCCAGAATTGAATTTAATCGTCATCCATACCAATTTTGGAAACCAAACGTTTTCAAAAACAGAAATTCTTGATATTTTTAGAGCAAAAACTTCTCCATTTGAAATTTACATAGATCCTGATGCAGAGGCTTATAAATACTATAAATGTGAAGGCACTCCACACTGGGTGGTCCTGAATCAAAAATTAGAAATTTTTAGAAGTATCTTTGGCTCACAAAATCAATCACAAAACAGGCTGTTTTATGCCTTAGAATCCTTAAAAAACTAAACTTATGAAGTATTTTATTTTATCTGTGGTATTGGCATTGGCTTTTTCTAGTAAAGCCCAAAACCTGGCTGGTGCTCAACTTTCTTTCGATTCTGAATTTGATAACACGGCGATCGGCTTCAAAGGAGTCTTTGGCTTGTCCAACTCTATTTCCTTTTCTCCAGATATCAATTATTTTTTCAGAAGTAATGAGTACTTCACTGTAAATACAGATTTACACTTAGACCTTGCAAGTGGTAATAATCTTAAATTTTACGGTTTAGGAGGACTGCACCTTGGCGCTTTTAGAAGTCTTACTAACAGGGACGGTTTACTTGGTTTCAACAGCGACGCTGATGTGAACTTAGGCTTAAATCTAGGCTTAGGAGCTCATTTATTTACACGAGAAAAGTTTAGACTTTTTGCAGAAGGTAAATACATTATTTCTGACGTTAATCGATTTGTTCTTTCAGTTGGAATACTTTTCAATTTATAGCCAGGAGTGCTTTACGATTTAACCAATTAAAAGTTTAAAAACCACTTTGTACAAAGTGGTTTTTTCTTGAACAGACTAGTCTATTTTTAATTTTAGAGCCTTATAAGGTGGGAGTCGAATTGAACTAATCCGGATTTTGAAGCAATGGAGGTTGAAGATCTTTTCGTTTTCCAAGTTGCCACATTAAAAGTCCCCCGGTCACAAACATCCAGATAGAATATGCTCCAGTTGGGATGGCCATTTCTATATCGAGTAAAATTGATGTAGCTATCACAAAGGCTAAAGTGCCGTTTTGAATGCCACTCTCTATGGTTATTGTAATTGCATCTTTCAAATTAAGTTGAAAAAGTCTTGCCGATAAATAGCCCAATCCCATCGTGCTCAAATTCAAGATTAGTGTTACCCAGCCCACTTCTTTCATAGCTTGTCCAAGCTTGGTAAAATTTGCAGCAATCACTGCAATAAAAATCAGTACAAAAATTACACTTGAAGCGATGCGCATTGGTTTTTCCATACGCTTAGCAAATTTGGGCTTACGCTTTCGGATCATCATTCCTATACTAATTGGGAGGATGGTGATGCCCGTAATTTGAAGGATGGTATCCCCAACAGGTAGCTCAATTGCCACACCCGAGGAGGTTCCAAAATAGGTTAAGGTGTAAGTCAAAATCAAGGGAATAGTGAGTATACAAATAAAGCTAGTGAAAGCCGTAAGTGTTACAGATAAGGCAATATTGCCCTTACTTACTTGAGTAATCAGATTACTGGTAGGTCCGCCAGGACAAGCAGCGATAACCATGAGACCTACAGCCATGGTGGGATCCAGATCAAAAACAATTGCCAAAAGTAAGCCTATGAGAGGTAAGAAAAGAAGTTGATTACAAAGGCCAATCAGGATGGCTTTGGGATATTTGACAATGCGAGAAAAATCAGCGGGTACTAAGGTCATGCCCATACCCAACATAATGATCCCCAGAGATAATGGCAATAAGACTTTGGTTAACAAAATTGTAATCATTGGATTAGGGATTTATTTAAAAACCATCAAATAGTAAATGTAGAATATTTTTAGTTATCCATTTTGAAGGAAGAGTAAGAGGCCAGTACGGTTTTTTGGTTAAAATGATTTTTCCACCAGCTTATTTTCTGGAGATTCAGACGTATTAATAATTTCAAAATCTACGATTCCTATCACCAATTCTTCTTCAGTCATCACTTCAACCTTCCATAGACCTTCCCTTATATTTTTTTTATACGTATATCCACGAAAACCACGGTCGCGACCTCCGGTAACTTCGAAGCCGATATCCTCAGTAACTTCCCAATTCTGGGTGCTGGGATTATACCACTGCCAACGGTGAAAAATGGATTTATTTAAATCTGTGGGGGCAAAGATGGAAGTGAACACGTAAACACTTTCTTCAGCTTGACGATGAAAATTGATATGATGTGGACGCCAAAACACATACCAGTCATCCCTCTCATAAGTCACGATATAGTTGTTGTTGTTTTTTTGAATACTATGAGCTACCAACCCCGTTTCCATAGCAAGAGGCACAGGAGGGATGAGGTTGAAATAATAGAAGACATTGAAGCCCGCATAAATAGATAGGATAAGACCGATCAATTTCTTTAAACTTACCTCCGCTTTGGTACTTGGACTTGAAGAATAACAGATGAAGACAAGTAAAAGAACACTGGATAAACTCAAAAGACCAGATATAAAAAAGATAAAGGTGTTCATCTCTTTTATTAACATAGGAATCATAAAAGCAAAAAACGTGAAGCTGATAAAGAAATAGACGCCAAATAGAAGGTATTTGTTAGATATCCGCTTTTTCAAAAGCTCATTAGCAAACAAAAGCAAAATCAGTAGAATAAAGAAAGAGATCGTTTTTGACATAGAAACGCTCCTGAAAAAGTATATGACAAAAGCACTCGATAAGCCTCCAAAGGAAAACTGAATCGCCAGAGGTATGTAGGCCGCATATTTTCCCAGGAATCTGCTCACCCAATTATCATCTTCTGCCATATTAAACAAATAAAGCATAAGAGACAAGGACGTCATGTGCAGACAAAGCACTACTGTATCGTAGGTACGGTCTATGCGTCCAAGCGTTAAAGTATCAAATATAAATCCACCGATAAAGAAAAGCACAGGAGCGAACTTTTGATGCCGAACCAAAGTCTTATTAAATGCAGAGTTGTTATATCTGGATAAAGCGCTTTTCATAAGTTATACTATAGACCCAAATTTATAGTATTTTGTTTAGTCATAAGCCTTTCAAATTTAGAGCTGGATTATAATTTAATAGTAGCACATAAAATAATAAGAATTTTTTCTAAACAAGCTTCAATTTTTATCATTTTCAGCTCAAACCAAAGGCTGGTTCTTTTAGTTTATCTTGGTTGTCTGGTTTATGTGTTTAATAATATTGTGGGAAAAGCAGGAAACGCGCGAAATGGAAAATAAGGTACAAGG
>CAZOAD010000110.1:0-4786 GCA_964577705.1 uncultured Mesohalobacter sp. | reverse complement strand
CATCTCAAACGAAACGACTATTACCTAACCAAAGCTTCACCAGCGGGATTTTACTATTCTACCATTGAGGACTTGTTTAAATTTTCTAAAGCCTTGAGAAATCACCAATTATTAAGCAAGTCCACTACAGATTTGATGTTAGACCCTAAAGTGAAAGGCTACAATACGCAATTAGGCTACGGCATTGATATCGATAACAGATATAACCAAAGCATTATTGGTCATAGCGGTGGTTGGTATGGGATTCATTGCGAACTCCTGGACTTTATGGACGACCAATATACCGTGGTAATTTTATCCAATATAGACGATGGAGGAGATCAAGGCGCCTCCAAAGTAGCCGATTTTTTCAAAATGTTGATTGCCGGTAAGGAAACAGATAAATAAAGTTGTATTGTAAGAAAACAAATTTGGCTTATGAAAATATTAATTCTTGCGTGATGAATAAAAATTCACCGGGATTACAGTTGAAAAAGCATTTGACTAAAAAGGAAATAAATATCGCTGTGACATCATAAAAACACTTAGTTTAATCCAAACGCTTAGTTGTAAAAGTGTAATTTTATCAACACATTAAAAAAATGAAACAAATTTATATTTTTGGGTTAGCTTTAATGTTAACTTCCTGCGCTACCAATCAATTTTTGATGTCTTCAGTACCATCAGAAGATATCAACTCTGTAGATTATTTTGAATCCATTGCCTACGTTCAACTAATTGAAAAAGGGAACAAGTCTACCTTTAGCGATTCACTTTCTACAATGACCAAAAACACTCTGGATTCGATCATAGACAGTCAACAATCAAAACTAAGATTGGATGAAAAAATACTGATTAGTAATGATTCCTTAAGAGCTAGAGTAGAAAATGAACTGGGCTACTTAACCCAAAGTATCTTTCAACAAAGAAAATTAGACGCAATTCAACTCACTCCAGCAATCGATTCGATTTTAGAAAGTAGAAACCAAAGGTTTGCAATGGCAACCATTGCCACAGGATTTGGTAGAAAAAAAGGCAATTATGGCGGACAAGTTGCCAAAGGCGTTGCTGTAGGGATTTTGACTTTAGGATTGGTGGTGCCAACACCTGCCAAATCCAATTTAACCCTCTACACTTATATCTTTGATTCAGAAAAAGACGAAGTAGCCTTTTATAATAATTTGCTGCTCGATAAAGAAAAAGAACCAACAGATCCTGAGTTTTTAGAACGGCAATTGATCAATACATTTAAAGGTTATTATTACGAAAAGAAATAAGAAGTGGTTTCTTTTACATATGTCCAATAGCTACTAAGGGCTATAACCAGAAGTTTTGATATATTTAAGGCTAAAAGCATAACCTGGACTTAAATTTTTATTTGCACTTTAATAAGCAGGTGAGTTAAACCTTCATTACCAAACAAAATACTACAATGAATTTACTGGGAAATATAATATGGTTGGTTTTTGGAGGGTTGATTATAGCCTTAGAATATGTCATTGCAAGCCTTCTCTTAATGTTGACTATAGTTGGTATTCCATTTGGAATTCAAACTTTGAAACTGGCCGGATTGTCCTTATCCCCTTTTGGCAAAAGCACTCGAGAAATACCAAATTCAACGGGCTGCTTATCCACTTTTATGAACGTGATATGGATTTTAGTTGGAGGCATTTGGATAAGCCTCTCTCATATCGTTTTCGGGCTGATACTTGCGATAACAATCATAGGGATACCTTTCGCAAGACAACATTTTAAACTAGCATCACTAGCCTTAACTCCATTTGGAAGAGAAATGATTAGTATTTAAATATTAATATATTGAATTAAAACTATCCTATAAACGACGTCCAGTGGTACTCAAAAACTGATAAAAATAACGTATCATTATACTGTAATTTAAAACCCTTAATCCGATGAAAAACACATTCTTAATTCTCGCCTTACTTTTGGGTTCGGCGTTCAGTCTACAGGCTCAGGACAATGAGGCCTTTAAACAAGATGCGATCCAACTGGCCGAAATGGGCTCTAAGGCGGCAGAAGCTTCTTTAGATCAGGTTTACAAAATGATTCCTGAAGACAAAGTGGCCGATTTTAAAAAAGAACTCCAGCCGATTATGCAGAACTTTTACCGAAAAGTAGGCGAAAAAAGCATGGAATATTACACCCACGAGGAGGTGAAAGACATTTTAAAGTTTTACAAGAGCGACATTGGTCAAAAGTATCTGGAGGTCCAGGAGGAAATGACAAAAGTTACTATGGGAGCCATGGCTCAGGAACTTCAAATGGAATTGATGCCGGTGATGCAAAAGTATATGGCGGGGAATTAAATTTCTCATCATGAAGAATGAACTCAAGGGTATAGTCAATCCAACGGCTGTACCCTAAATTTTATAGGTATGAAACATAGCTTAAGCTTTTTTCTTCTTTTTATAAGTTTCAGCTGGACTTACGGCCAGTCAAATCCCGCCAAAGATTCGGTAAATCCGAATCCCAACTACAACCCGGCGCTGGCCCAGGAACTGGGTGCCGATGCCTACGGTATGAAAAGCTATGTCTTGGTCATTTTGAAAACAGGACCCAACACCACCCAGGACCAGGAGTTCATCAGCCAAAGCTTTAGAGGGCATATGGAGAATATGAATCGGCTGATGCAAGATCAAAAATTGGTCGTTGCTGGCCCCTTTGCCAAAAACGACAACAACTACCGGGGTATTTTTATCTTACAGGACTTAGAAAATAAGGCTGAGGTGGAAGACCTATTACAAACCGATCCCGCTATTAAGAATGGCCTGCTGGCCTACGATCTTTACGACTGGTATGGCTCGGCGGCGCTGCCGGTTTATTTGAAAACCGCCGATCAGATCTGGACGACAAAGCCTTAATTAAGGCGACTGTTCTTTTGCTTTGGACGAACCTGCTTGGGTTTTCTTGGATAAGGCAGACAAAGAAAATGAAGGAATGGAATAAAATTATACACAGTTATGATTTATCTACAAACTGTTGAGTATATCAGTGCTGTAATCTGATATAGTCAGAAAAAATAATTAGTTATTTTGTAAGCCTGTACTAAGTTCTGTATACTTTAAATACATAAAACGATGCGAATAGCTTTACTTATTTTAATAGCAATTCACGGATTAATACATCTTTTTGGATTCTTCAAAGCATTCGGTCTAGCCGAGTTTAATGCGATTACACAACCGATTTCAAAAACCTATGGTGTAGTTTGGCTTTTGGTATTCCTTTTTTTCGCTACGACTCTCATTTTACACATACTTCACTTTGACTATTGGTGGATAAGTGGTCTTATGGCAGTCATCTCGTCCCAACTCTTGATTTTCAATTATTGGTCTGATGCTAAATTTGGTAGCTTGGCTAACCTTATTATTCTGATTGCGGTACTTATTGGGTATTCGAACTTTAGTTTTAGGCATCAAATCAAAAAAGAAAGAAGTACTCTGTTCGTAAACACAAAACATCAAAATGATGAAATAGTTACCGAACAGTCACTGCAACATTTACCAGCAGTCATTCAAAACTGGTTGATGAATAGCGGAACCCTCGGAAAAAAACCGATATCGAATGTGCATTTAACTCAGGAACTACAGCTTAAAATGAAACCAGAACAATCGGCCTGGTATCCTGGAACCGCAGAACAGTATTTTACGATCGATCCACCGGCTTTTCATTGGACTATCAATACCGAAATGAATTCAATCCTGAGTGTGGTTGGCAGAGATCAATTTAAAGAGGGTAAAGGCGAGATGCTGATTAAACTATGTTCACTTATCCCCGTTGCCAATGCAAAACGTGATGAGAAAGTCAATCAGGCTACTTTACAGCGGTATCTAGCTGAAATGGTTTGGTTTCCCTCAATGGCTTTAAGCCCTTACATCACATGGAAAAGTATTGACCAACATTCTGCCAGAGCAACCATGGAGTATAAGGGTACTCAAGGATCTGGCGTGTTTCACTTTGATAAAGACGGACGTTTTGAAAAGCTTGTTGCCATGCGTTTTCAAAATTCAACTGATACGAAACCTACACCATGGACAGTTAAGGCCACTAAAAGTGAAGTAAGAAATGGAATACAGATTCCTGTCGAATGTGAAGCCAGCTGGGAGTTGGAAAGCGGTGAATGGACCTGGTTAAAATTAAAAATAATAGACATTCAATACGACGTCAAAGAAATGCCAGTGGCTGTCAGTAAACCATAGAATTAATTCTATTGAGATAGTTCAGGGGAATTGTATCAGGTTTTTGTCTATTAGATCTGGACGACAAAGCCTTGAACAATCTTAAACTTGCTTTTAAATGCTTAAAACCATTACGAAACCTATAAGTAGGTCTGAATCAAAAACCGTTTTAACGGTTTCCACATAAAGCATTCCTTTTATAAAGGCATATATTTATATTTAAATCACTGAAATGCTACTTAACTTCTCTCCTATTCCTCCTACCGATTTAGACGAGGTCATCAACATGTTTCAGGCCGCGGCTAAAAAAATTAGCCGCCTGCAAATCGATCACTGGCAGTACTGGAAGAATCCGCCTTCAGATAAAGTCCAATGGGTCAAGGAGGGCCTGGCCAACCAAGAGTATCATTACGTCAAAAATAACGAAGGCGATACCGTCGGTATGTTACGTATTTTAGATGAGGACCTGATGTATTGGGGAGCACAGCAAGAAAAAGCTAAATACGTGCATTCACTGGTGGTGAAAGAAGCATATAACGGCCAGGATTTGGGTCAACAGATTTTAAAGCAGGTCGCTGATCTGGCCAGATTAGACCAGTGTCGCTATTTGA
>CAZOAD010000109.1:0-4787 GCA_964577705.1 uncultured Mesohalobacter sp. | reverse complement strand
AAACAAAATAACTTCGGTTACCCTTTAAAATTTATAATATTTTTGTGACTCCAAAGAGCCGAAAGGTCACGGAAATTCTACAGATTAAAGCAATATTATGGCTCAAAAACCAACAATACCTAAAGGAACGAGAGATTTTAATGCAGAAGAAGTCGCCAAGCGCTCTTACATCATGGATACCATAAAGGAGCAATTTAGGCGCTATGGCTTTCAGCCAATTGAGACGCCAAGTTTTGAGAATTCAGATACGCTTATGGGAAAATATGGTGACGAGGGCGACCGTTTGATATTTAAGATATTGAATTCTGGAGAATATTTAAAAAAGTTATCCGATAATGATTATAGCTCAAAATCTGAAGCTGTTATAACGCCAAAAATATCTGAAAAAGCACTGCGTTATGATTTAACGGTACCTTTTGCGCGCTATGTGGTACAGCACCAAAACGAGATTGATTTTCCCTTTAAACGGTATCAAATTCAACCAGTTTGGCGTGCCGATCGTCCGCAAAAAGGACGGTTTAGGGAGTTTTATCAATGTGATGCCGATGTCGTAGGCTCTACCTCGTTGTTTCAAGAAGTGGAATTGATTCAGTTATACGATGACGTCTTTAAAAACTTGAAGTTAGAAGGTGTTGTTGTAAAAATTAATAACCGTAAAATTCTTTCGGGTATAGCAGAACTCATAGGAGCACAGGACAAACTCATTGATTTTACAGTGGCTTTGGACAAATTAGATAAGATAGGTGAAGAAAAGGTCAAGGCAGAGATGAGAGCTAAGGGGATTTCGGAAGAAGGCATTTCCAAACTACAACCTCTGTTTGATTTGAGCGGTAAATTTTCAGAACAAATAGATAAATTAAAATCGATTTTAAAATCGTCTGAGGTAGGCCTGAAAGGAATTGAAGAATTGGAGTTTATCAATGATAATATTTCAACTTTAGGATTAAAAACGGCATCCTTAGAATTGGATGTTACCTTAGCTAGAGGCTTAAACTACTACACAGGTGCAATTTTTGAAGTTGCTGCTCCAGCTAAAGTAAAAATGGGCTCAATAGGAGGAGGTGGTCGTTACGATGACCTTACAGGAATATTTGGTCTTAAGGACGTTAGCGGCGTTGGTATTAGTTTTGGGTTAGATCGTATTTATTTGGTGCTAGAGGAATTAGGATTATTTCCTGAAACCATAGCTGACTCTACAAAAGTTCTTTTTCTAAATTTCGGTAATCTTGAGGCACAAAGCTGTCTGCCAGCAATAGCAGAGTTAAGGCAAAAAGGTATTTCGGCAGAACTCTATCCAGACGATGTAAAAATGAAAAAGCAAATGACCTATGCCAACCGAAGAAATATTCCATTTGTGGTTTTGGTAGGAGAGAAGGAGCTAGAAGACAAAAGCTTCACCCTGAAAAACATGTCTTCGGGAGAACAACGGAATATTGGCTACACTGAATTAATTGAGGCCTTAGCACACTAATATTTTTCCAGAAAATTCCATTTAAGAAATAGGTTGTAGTGAGGAGTAGTTTTCTTCCAACTGGCAACTCACTCATATCTTTGAAGGTATAAAAAGAAAGCCCTGACGTAAATCAGGGCTAACTAAGGTTAAGAATTAAGATTTGGGGCAAAAAATTATTTCACTAAAACCTTTTTTGTTGAAACCGAACCGCTCGCGGCATACAGTTTTACAATGTAAGTTCCAGTACTTAAATTCTTAACTTCATATTCAGAGTAACCGCTTACTGAAATATGTTCTAAGGTATAAACAGATTGACCTAGTACATTGAATAGTTCAATGCTATCTATTTCTAGATAATTAGGATTGATCAATATTAATTTTTCTTTATCGTTTGAATACAAGATATCAATCTGATCAAAAGACTCCTCGTCTAGACCAAGAGACTCGTTGGCATTTCTAAATGTTAGTTCAAAGCGATCTAAGTATTCTCCAGAACTTAAGAACATGGTGTAGTCGCTATTTCTTACGTCGTGATATGTGTCCAAGGTCTTGTCATGGATGTAAATTTCAACATTGCTTGGAACGTTTTCCAATTCATCTAAGCTAATTGTAATATTGCCATCGGTATCCGTTCTAACACCTATAGGGAAGATTGTTTCTTCTTCGAGGATATTACTACCTTGGATAACGAATTCTCCATCCTCGATTATCCAGAACATGTCATCCATTTGAGATTCGTTCAATCCACCATCGTATGCCCAGTCTATTCCTGAGGTGGCTTTTTCATCAATGGTGAGCAGTAATTGTCTGTACAATGTATTCACTGAATTGAAGCCTAGTCTAATTTTTAAACGGTCATCTTCAAAAGATGGGCTGTTGCCATTTTGTGCATATTCCGAATTTCTAACAAACACAGAACTAGCACTTCCTTCCTTAACAAAGACACGCTGACCGTTGTTAAAGTTTATGGTACCTGTATTTTCTCCAGAGACAAAGAATCCTTGTCCTACAGGAATATAGCGTCCAGGTAGCTTGGTCGGTGTTCCTCCGGTTCCAACATCTGGGTCATTGGTACCATAAGATGCAGCAGCAACTGCTCCCGAGAAATTATACGTTGCATATCCACCTTGATATTCGGCTAGGATATGAGATCCTCCTCCCCAATGTTCCCAGAAATACAGTGTACCACTGAGTAACGGTGTGCTGTCAGGAGCGTCATCGTAGACTAATTCAGGTCCATTATCGAGAATAAACTGATTTGCGTCTAGGGCTGATGGGTACGGGTTTCCAACAAGATAGTCATTGCCTGCATTGATAGTTAGATTGACATCACCGTTATTAGGTTTTCCTAAGAAAACATAGTTCTGGTCAGTTAGTATGGAACCTGTACCAGGACCCTTCATGGTAAATCCTTCACCGGCAAGAATTGTTCCTGTTCTTCGTACATGTTGCCATGCAGAATAATCGCCACTCGCTAGATTGGCAAATTTCCATATCCAATAATCTGCAATCGTTACAGGAGACGTTGGTGCGCCATTATATCCTGAAGATGAGAAGTTAATTGGGTTTGTGCCATCTAGCATAATATCTTCTACGGTATATCTATAATTGTTTGTACCCGTGTCAACAGCTCCTACTGGAGCAGACCAATAGTTATAGGTATAGGTGTCTGAAGTTCCTTGCTGATCTCTTTCAAGTTCACCATTGATACCCACAACCAAATCACTATTAACCTCTTGAATCAATTGGGATTCACCTTCTAAATCAATTTTTCCAGTTAGTTCCAAATAGTGGGAAACAGTGATACCGTTTCCTGCGTTGGTAGCATTATCTCCGGTAATGGTAAGCTCGTTGGCATCTACATAAAGACCTAGTATCCTTCTGTTCTCTAAATCAGAAGCCGGTAAAGACGTGTTATCCATTGTTACATTATGAGATGTCCTTACGATGTTCCAATCAATGGTTTGGGTTGGATCGACGATTGAGGTTGAACCAGGGATGTATTGTACATTTCCATTGGCCCAAGTACTGTTCGTATCCCAATTACCATTTTGTGTAGATTCATATGGAAGAGGTGCTGTCTGCCTATCAACCGTATCTAAATTTCGTAGTGCTCCCTGATTTCCATTACCTGATGCATCATCTGTATTAGTATAGGTGTAGACAGACATAGGATAGTAACCGGCAAGGTCAGACCATGGTACGGCACCTATATCATTTCTAGTTATGGTTGTTGGCAATTCATTGCCCATTACTCGACCTACGTTTTCAGAAATCTCTTGGTTCATTACAAACCTTAGCTGATTAACTGAAAGTGCCGTATTCCAAACCCTTACTTCATCTATATTTCCTCTAAAGTGTTGTACTGGCGTATTTTTTCCAGCGGCTGCAATATAGAAAGACTCGTCCGTAGCTACAGGAGCAGTTCTCGCTTGCGAATTGTCCTGTACACCATCAATGTAGATTCTGGCCAAAGCACCGTTGTACACCACAGCAACGTGATGCCACTCGTCATCTGGGATCCGTGTGTTAGAAGTTACAATTTGATCGCTACCATTTTTCCAGAAAATTTGGATTCTGTTGTCGTTTAGTATTCTAAAATCATAACCTTCTGTAAAAGCAGCGTCACGTTTAGAGAGGATAGATTTGGTTCCACTATCAGAGGCGTCACGTTTTATCCAAGCAGAAAGCGTAAATCCAGTTGGATTAACATCTAGGTTATCCTCCATGTCAATATAATCTACTAAGCCATCAAAATAAACTGAACGTTCTACAATAATTTGAGGGGCATACCCGAAGGTAATATACTTTGTGTTATCAAAATCGTAAACTGTTTCGAGATTGCCACTGCCATCGGGAGTCATAACTCTGTAATCTGCTGTAGGATCAAACACTCCTGTATCAGATATGAACATATAATAGCTTCCAGGAGGGCTAATATTTCTAATGGCATCCTGTGGAATTCTAACTTTTACCTCAGGAACGTCACCACCTGTTTCTACTACTTTCCAAACACGTTGCATTGCTGTAAACGAAACGTTGGTGGTTAGGGCAGGAGTAATACCAGCACTCATGTTCACAGTAACTGTAGAGGCTGCTAAATTTAGGTCTGCTCCGTTATTACCCCACATCAAAAATTCTTTATCGTTTAATGTGGTGGCGTTTAATGTTTTGTTGTCGTAATTAGTATCGTAGATATCGGTGAGTCCCATGGTAAGGATTCCTCTCGTTCGTCCATCAACATCAGTTTCATAATTAATACTTCTTGATTGTTTTTGATCTAAGGTTGAGGCATCATCCCTACCTATTCCGGCAATATCATAATTATAACCAA
>CAZOAD010000108.1:0-5073 GCA_964577705.1 uncultured Mesohalobacter sp. | reverse complement strand
AATACAAATGGGTGAGGGTAAGCTATAAAACACTTGTTCAAAAACTTTTTAAATTAAAGCGAAATCCAACAGGAAGAGTCATCAACTATAAGGGTATTTTAGTATTAGAAAATCATTATACAGGCTTTGATCCATTTGTGGTCAATCATATTCTAAATACCAATTATTCTACCTACACGATAAGTGCTCATCCCTTAATGCTGGACTTCCCCAATAAAAAAGAAAGTATGGCCAATTTTAAACAATTTTTAGAGCAGCTTACAAGTTCCAGCCAGAAGATTGAGTTTGTGAGGCCGATGGATTTGGTGGAATGAGAAGTCGAATATTCGTATAATCGTGTATTGGTATAGTCGATTAGTAGGAAAATAGGTTTTTAAACTAAGTACTCGGAAAGATGAATGTAAGGTTATCAATCGCATATTAATTATGTACATATGAAAAACACCCCTGTATCCCTTCAAGGTGATAGTTTTATTAATTTCCTCCCTTGAGGGAGGATTAAGGAGGTTTTTTTCTATTACTTAAATACTTTTTTCAGTCTTATATTTGTAAATCTTTAAATCCACAGAGTGTATATACTAATACTCGAATACACCATTAGTGACATAGTCACGCCGAATATGCCAATACTCGAATACACCAATATACGAAATGAAAAAACTCCTCTTCCTTACATCCGAACTTCCTCCACAACCTGGAGGTATTGGTAATCATGCCCATCAGTTAGCCAGGTATTTATCTAATCATTACGAGGTGAGTGTGATAGCTGATCAACGCTCTGAGGATGGTAAAGAAGAAAAAAAGTTCGACAAGCATCAAGACTTTATAGTCATCCGAGTCAAGCGAAGAGCAACTCTAGTGAGGACCTATCTAAAACGCTTCTTTATCGCTAAGAGGCTTTTAAAAACCAACGACGTCCTATTAGTATCTGGTAAATTTCCTTTGTGGGTGGGAGGGATTTTGTCTCTTTGGTCAAAGAACCCAATGGTTGGGATTATCCACGGGAGCGAAGTGCAGTTGTCTAATGCTTTAGCTCGACGCCTGACCGACTGGTCGCTAAAACGTCTGGATCACATCATAGCCGTTTCTCGATTTACCTTGCAATTGATTGAACCCTTAAACTTAAAGGGGACTACGGTTATCCCAAATGGCTTTGATTTACCGAAGACAAAAGTTGAAAACTTCTCTGATCATAATATCAAAACAAAACCTTTACAACTCATTACTGTGGGTAATCTCACCCAGCGTAAGGGTCAGCATAATGTCATAAACGTTTTACCTCGACTTTGTCAAATCTATCCCGATCTGATTTATCATTGTGTGGGGATTCCTACCGAAATAAAGCGGTTGGAGAAGCTGGCCAAAGCCTTAAAAGTGGAACAGCATGTCAAATTTCACGGTCGGGTGTCCGAAGATGAGAAGTTTCGCTTACTACATCAAGCCGATGTGTTTATGATGCTGAGTGAGCAAACCTCCACTGGTGATGTCGAAGGCTTTGGAATTGCAATATTGGAAGCCAATGCGGTGGGATTGCCCGCTATAGGAAGTCTGAATTGTGGCATTGAAGATGCGATTGAAGATAAGCAGTCAGGACGTCTGGTCCATCCACATGATGTTGATGAAATCGTCTTGGCCATCGAAGATATCATGAACAATCAGAGTACATACAGTGCACAAGCCAAGGCTTGGAGTGAGCATTTTACCTGGGATAAGATTGGGAAGAAGTATCTTGAGGTGTTGGAGAAGGTCGTTTAGTTGTATATTTGTTTACGGTTTACGGTTTACGGTTGACAGTTCACAGTTAAAGGTCAACTCTATTTAGGGAAGTTCAACAGTTCAACGTTTAGGGTTCTCAGCTTACTGTCAACTTAAAACTCTCAACTAACAACCGTCAACTAACAACCGTCAACAAACAACTGTCAACGAACAACGCTAAACGTTCAACAAACTACCAAAGTTATGGATTACAAAGATCTTGATGCTTGGAAAGAATCAATGAAGCTCGTTCAACTGGTTTATGAACTGACCCAAGATTTTCCGAATGAAGAAAAGTTTGGATTGGTAAGTCAATTGAGAAGGGCATCCGTTTCCATTCCATCAAATATAGCTGAGGGACAAAGTAGAAATTCGAACAAAGATTATAAACGATTTGTTGAAATTGCCTTAGGCTCATCTTTAGAACTAGAAACCCAGCTCATCATAGCTTCAAGATTAAAATTTATCAAATCAGATCATCAGGTTTTTGAACAAACTGAAAGCGTTAAGAAAATCATTCATGGTTTGATTCGGTTTTTAAAGAAAAATAGCTAATGGTTTACAGTTCACTGTTCACCGTTTAGGGTTCTCAGCTTACTGTCAGCTGAAATACTTAACCAAAAACCGTCAACAAACAACCGTCAACAAACAACTATCAACGAACAACGCTAAACGCTCAACGAAAAAAAAAAATGACCCTCTGCATCATCTCCCATACCGAACATTATAAAGATGAATCTGGCAATATAAAAGCCTGGGGATCGACGGTGACGGAGATCAATCATTTACTGGAGATTTTTGATCGGATTATTCATGTGGCGCCCTTACATCAGGGAACACCGCCGCCAAGTAGTCTGCCCTATATCGATGATGAACGGATTGATTTTATCCCTTTAAAACCTTCAGGAGGCCTGGGTTTACAAAAATTGAGTATCCTTTGGACTGCTTTTTCTAACTTAAAAAAAATTCAAAAGGCGATTCAACACGCTGATATCCTTCAATTCAGAGCTCCAACTGGGATGGGAATCTATGTGTTGCCCTATTTGAAATGGTTTAATTCCAAACCCTATTGGGTAAAGTATGCCGGCAACTGGATGGATCCACAGATGCCCTTAGGCAACCGGTTTCAGAAGTATTGGTTGCTCAAATATTTAGAATCTAAAACTCGGGTGACCTATAATGGAAACTGGGAGGATAGACCTCAGTTTATAGCCTTCCATAACCCTTGTTATACCCTGAAAGATTATCAACAGGCCAAATCAGCTTTGGATCAAAAGTCAGATGACCTGAAGGAAGGTGCGGTGCTGTGTTTTGTGGGGGCTTTAAATGCACATAAAGGAGTGCCTTTAATCCTTGAAGCTCTTAAGCAAAAACCTAAAGATCTACTAATCAAGGATATACATTTTGTAGGGGGCGGGCCTGATCGAGAAGATTATGAAAGTGTTGCTAAAGAACTGGATGTAGTCACCTATTTTCATGGATTTTTGCCTAAGAATCAAGTCCATCAGATTTTAGCAAAGTCGGACGCTTTACTTCTGCCTTCCAGGTCTGAAGGCTTTCCGAAAGTGGTTGGGGAGGCCATGGCCTATGGTTGTGTGCCCATCACCTCAAATGTCTCCTGCATGGAAGATTACATAAATGATGGGGAGAATGGGTTTTTACTTCACGACTTAAATGCGTCAGCCTTATTAAATAGCTTAAAAAAGTTGTCAGAATTGAGTACCAAAGAGCTACATGAGCTTAGATTGAAAAATTATACCTTTGCGGAGTGCTTTACATATTCATATTACAACCAGGCACTCCAGGAAAACATCATCAATGCTAGGTTTTAAATCTTCAGTACTTGCAAAATTCCAGCACCTTATTCTTCACGTAGGGATTGGATTGGTCGTGAGCCAGGTGAGAGCTTTGGCCCAGCTTTATCTGCTGGGGATTGTCGTATATTTTGTTTATCAGATCATCACCAAATCCAATAAAACCTATTATGCATTAGGGGCTGCGGCCTATATCGCTGCTGCTGAGGTGTTTTTAAGAATGACTAAAGCTATGCCCTTCTGGGAACTAGGGAAGTATTTAGTAATTTTCTTTATGCTTTTGGGGATGCTCTACGAAGGCTTTAAGCTAAAAGCCTGGCCTATCCTTATTTTCGTGCTTTTGTTATTGCCGGGGGTGGTAGTGGCTTATCTCAATTTTGATTACTTTGATGAAAGCTTTAGAAAAACGATCTTGTTTAATTTATCTGGGCCTTTGTCTTTATTTGCCACGGCTTTGTTCTGCTATCAAAAGCAGATCAAATTTGATGCCTTATTGAAGCTAGTCGATCTCATGCTACTGCCCATTATTACAATGGTAGTGTACATTATCCTTTATGCTCCGCCTATAGAGCAAATCGTCTTTACCACAGAATCCAACCAGGCGGCTTCAGGCGGGTATAGTGGGAATCAGGTCGCTACTATTTTAGGCTTAGGCATGTTTCTGAGTTATATCCGATTTTTGATTCCTCCTAAAAATGCCACACTTAACATCATCAATATGGGAGTTTTAGGATTACTGACTTACAGATGCTTACTCACTTTTTCCAGAGGGGGATTTATCACGGCTATTATCATGATGGTAATTTTTACCGTTTTATTTATCAACTGGGCACCCTTAGCCAAAAAAGCTAGAGCAACAGTGAAGTTGGTCGGACTTGGAGTCGGTGGATTTGTCTTATGGGGTGCTGTTGTGGCGGTGACTGGTGGCTTAATTGTGAATCGCTATGCCGGAAAAAATGCTGTTGGAGAAGAAAAGGACTTGACCACGGGTCGGGCCGATATTATCAGTACAGAACTGGAAGCCTTTTATGAAGATCCATTTTTGGGCGTTGGGGTAGGAATGGGGAAATTTTTTAGAATTGAAGAAGCCGATGGTGGAGGAGCTACCCATAACGAAGTGGCTAGAATGCTGGCTGAACATGGGCTTTTAGGTGTTTTGGCTCTTTTGATCTTGTTGCTCATTCCTTTAGGTTTTTTAATCTCTAAAAATAGAAATTTACTGATGTTGCCGTTCGTGGCCTTTTGGTTTTTGACTATCAACCACTCCGCCATGCGAGTCGCCTTACCAGGCTTTATGTACGGCTTTGCCCTATTATCGATCACCTATGCCTCCAAAAATGAAAAACAAAATGCGAGAGTCAAGCCAAAAACAACTCCTCTACCTCGGGAACAAGCTCTCACGTAAGGGTAGAAACCTGTCTACAGTGGAGGTGTTGTCCAGTCAGCTGGAAGCCGAAGGCTATAGGATGATTTCTGGATCTAGCCAGAAAAGTCAGTTGCTTAG
>CAZOAD010000107.1:0-5486 GCA_964577705.1 uncultured Mesohalobacter sp. | reverse complement strand
GAGAAGTGATGTAGAAGAAGTTTCGCTTTTCCTCCGGAATAAAAGTACCCAAGTGCTCTCTTAAAGCAGGGTCGAAATAATCCTTCACCGTGAGTATTTCTTCATTTTCTAAGAAGCTTATCAAACTCTTGGCTGCGCGATCGGCAAGGGCATCATAATGCTCTGGTGAGTCTGCAGCTATCAGTTCAGGTAGATTTCGATTGCGATGTTCTTCCAATTTCAAAGCCGACCATGCACGGGCAAGTTCTCTTTTTAGAATCATCACTTCATCTTCCCAAGTAAGTGGTACCAAATGTACCTTTTGCATATACCAAGTATAGTTATCCTTACCTATGCCTGAGGGACCTGTTTTTTTTGCCGATTCTGCTTCCAGCCATTCTACCAGTTGATTTGTAGACGTCTGAGCTTCTTCTATAGCGGTCATAATCTCTTCGTCAGCACTTACACCGTCAGCTCTTTTCATGCCTTCGAGAACTTCAGATTGCTCTTTGATATCTCTGATACCCGCGATCCAGAGATCTCTGGCATTGCCTGTCAGATTTATTTTAGCCTGTGCGTTCAATGCTGGGATGACGGCCAGCTCCTTGAGCATTCTTTCACGTTCTGCATTGCTTAGCGGAAATTCATAGGCCCACAATTCCAAGGTACCATGATTGGTAGGGCCTTCGTGTGCGGGTACATCACTCTTGTAAGTCCATATGGTCTTGTAGAAAGCAGGGTCGCGTTCCCATGGTTTCAGTACGCGATAGTTGAAATCAAACCCGTTCATCTCGGCCCAGACGATCATCCAATCCACTTTATTGGGGATAGACCATCCTGTGGTATCAATAGCAGCATGGCGTGCTCTTAATTGATTAAAAGCTGGCATTCGCTGATCGAAAGTCACTTTTCTATAATCTGGAGCGCCTTCATACATCGGAGGCGTTTCGAAGGTTCTCCATGCTTTAAATAACGCCACTAAATCCTGATAGTCATTGGAACTATAGTTTTCAGCTCTGGTTTCCCTGGTTCTTTCTTTCTTATCCGTTTGACAGCTAAAAAAGAGGAATAATAAAAGAGGAATAAGGAAGATGGTTGTTCTCATGTATGTATGAAGTTTTTTCTTATTCTGGTCTCATTTTAAGGTGACGGTAGTTTCCCACCTTTCGGAAGAAGCTGTGCATATACTCCTAAGCTACCTTCCCAAAAACTCTTACCTTTTTGGATTTAAATATATCGCCCGGGTGATCCGCACAGCCGCTCATGTTTAATTCATTAAAATACTCTTTATTATAGTGATGAAGCCCTTTTTTTGCTCAAACAGGCACGGACTTCATTCTTGGCAGTGCGTACCGATCGCGTTTGTCCTCGCAGACAGTTTACTGTTTTGCGGGTTGCTCCTTTGGAGTAACGAAGTCTTATTTATAAGGCTCATTTTTTACTATTTGATTTCTTTTTAAATCTGATACCTTGTATGATCCGATACTATCGATTTCAACTGAAATAAGTCCATGTTGAGAATGGATGGGTTTATGACAGTCGAAATGTAAATGTTCAATGTTAGTAAACCCTGTCATACCCGATATTCCTATTTTTTGACCTTTCCAAATACTATCTCCTAGTTTCACAAGACTACCCTTATAATCAAGATGCACATATTGCGTAAACATTCCAGTCTCAGGATTATAAACCGTAATAACGTTTGCGAAATCTCTCCATTTTTCTTGGCGTCCTCCAAACTTGTAGTCTTCTATAACACCAACTACAAAACCATTAGTTGCAGCGCATATGGTATCACCTACGGCTAGCCCAAAATCAAATGCATATCGGGACTCATCAGTATCATGTGTTGGTGAAGAGTTATTGCCTTGAATTAAAGAATAGCTTTTACCTTTTTGGAATGGCAACTCCACTTTTCTATTGACTACTACTTCTGAAGTATCACCAAACCTAGAGGCAAAATGTACTTCTTTAATCTTTACGTTTTTCAACTTAACCTTAATCAGTGTGTCTTCAAGCGGTCCTAGTGTGAATGGATTAATTCTATCAAAGTGTGTCTTTATTTTGTCATCACTAGATTGAACCCATATTCTCATTGGACACTTCAAAGTGTTGACTAACTCAACCTTTAGTTCATCACCATTGAATTCGTACCTATTTTTAAGTTCGTACTGGTATAACTTTTCCTTCGGAGGGTTTCTATAGCTGCAGCCAAGAAAAATCAATATGGTAAGTATTAACAAATATTTCATTCATCGAATTTTAATTGAGCCTAACGGCAGTCTGTGCATATACCCCTAAGCTACTTTTCCGAAAAATTTTACTTCTTTGAACAAAATTATACGGCTCAGGTGTTCCACATAACCAATCAGGGTTAGTTCCTTTAAAATATCCATTATTTCTCACTTTACAGGAACAGATGAATTTATCCGCAGACTAGTGCAGCACTTCTTACCCAAAGGCTTCCCTCGCATCCGGCATTATGGCATCCTCAGTAGTGCTTGGAAAAAAAGAGTCTTCCCTGATGCAAAAACCATCACAATCGATTATAAGGAACTGTGGCGCAGTAAAGGCCTTGCCATAGATCGCTGTCCCTCTTGCGAAACAGGTCAATTGCTCTATGTGGGCGATATACAAGCCATCCGAGGTCCTCCAAAATACATTGCGTTGAAACAAAAATCTTCAATAACATGATGACTTCTGAACACAGTTCGGACCGTTATTCCTATCTCTATTGCAAAGATCTAGTGCCTAAAAACAAGATTCTATCATCATGAATGATCCCAATGACCCATAAATAAGGAAGAATGAGTAACCTTTTAACTGGATAAACGTACATGCAACCGAGCTTTAGTTCTCATCAAACCACTTCTTTCATCAAAATTTAAATTGGAATCCACTAATAGCAACATTGGACGCCTTCGTTCAATCTTGCCTGAGGCAGACAGGCACGGACTTCATTCTTGGCACTGCGTGCCGAACGAAGTCTTATTTATTGTGCGTAGTTTTTCATTTGATTTTCCTAGACTACTCTTTACTACCAATAGAAATTAAATACTCCATCATAAGCTCTTCCCCTTTTTTAAAATTCTCCATGTAATTGGCGCCTTTTAACTCATCAATATTCAGAAGAGTTAACTGGTCTCCAAATGTCCTTTTCAGCGCATCGAGGCTTTCCTGTGTGAGGTCATTTTCTGCGTAATACTGCTTTATGTTGTCTTGCAGTTCCTTATTGGTGTAGAGATCGTTGAAATACTTGCGCGCCTGTGGGTTGGGTATAAACGCGTTGTCAGCTTGTAGGTAATTCAATAACATTAAGTTCATCTGTATGACGTTCATCTGCACGGAGTACGGCCAGAATAAGGGGATATCGATTTTTTTGGTGTCATCGGTGTAGAAGGTGGGCACGTAGTCGTAGGAGGGCATGACAATATCCGGAGCAAGATCGCCCAGATCCATGGCGGCATAGGAGCAATAGTACATGAAATCCCTGATCTCAGAGTTAAGAATAGGCATGGCCTTATACATACTATTATCTGTAACCACCATGGCTTCAACCCTATCTGGATAGTTTTCGGCGAGGTAAAACATGACTTGTGGAGCTGTGGTCCTGCCCACAAAAGTGGCTTTCTCGATCTTCATTTCATCCATAAAGGCCAGGATGTCCAACGCAATATTTTCCACTTTGAAGATATCATCGCCATCTTTATCGGAATTACCACGTCCTCTGTAAATAGGTGCGTACACGCGATACTTTTCTGATGCCGCTGTGAGCATGTCTCTCCAGGCAGTATAGTTTTGCATGTATTGCGGATTGTTTTTAAGGGCAGAGGCATTGTGAACGCCTTGTATGTGTATTAGTGTATTACCTTCGCCTCCGAAATCCATATATTCCATATTCATTCTTGAGGTTTGGATCATTTTGGCTTCATAGCCTTCAGTATCTGAGTTGGTTCCTGTCTCAGTCGTTCCTGATTCTTGTCCATAGGTTGTAAATAGAAAGAGGCATAAAATGGTGGTTAGTAAGGATTTCATAATTCTTTATTTAGCTTTTATCCTGCTATCAAGTATCAACTGCAACAAGTGAATAATATTTTTCGTCAGGAGTAAGATAATTAAATTTTCTAACGGCAGTCTGTGCATATACCCCTAAGCTACTTTTCCGAAAAATTTTACTTCTTTGAACAAAATTATATTGCTCAGGTGTTCCACACAGCAACTCAGGTTTATTTCCTTTAAAATATCCTTTATTTCTCTTTTTAGGGCCTCTTTTACTCCTTCTAAGCCTAATATTTTGATGATTCTCCTCAAATTGTAGCATAGGTAGATCAGACTAAATTCGGATTGTACCTTTTTCTTTCCCTTGAGTAGAGTGTAAGAATAACCCCATTGGCGTTTAATGGTGCCGACGCGCATCAAAGGGGTGAAGGGGCCCCTTTGATAAGCTTCGACTATGGCTTGCCGCCTTCGGTATTCTTCTTTCCTCTCTTTTACTCGCTTTTTGTTTCTTTCTACTGCCCCGGCATGATTGGACCGTAACAGCGTCTTTCCATGTTTCTGTTTCCTAGCCCCCGGAGGTACGCATCTTTCAAAATGAGGGCAATCTTTGCATTCTAAGTACCTTCTGCTATATCGTTTTACTTTCCTCGGTTTTCTGTTCTTACCTCCATAGATATGCCACTTCCCGCTTGTCTTTAACTTTTTGCCCGCAGGACAAGTGTAGGCATCTTCTACTTCATCATAGGTAAATCGCTCTGCTGTATATCCCTTGCTGTTTGATTTGGACTGTTCTTTGGGGGCTACTAAGGTATCTAAACCGATTTCTTCACATTTGTCTAACTCTTCTGCTGTATGGTAGCCTTTATCTGCCAATATTGTTAAAGGTTCATCGTCCAACTCATACATTACTTCTAGTGCTCGACTTCCCATTTCTGATAAAGCGTAATCATCTTTTTCATTCGTCACTTCGTAATCTACGATCAGATTGTGCTTTGCATCTACGGATGTTTGAACATTATACCCCACCTCTACGATATTCATATGCAAGGGAAGTGCTCTGCAGTCCGGATCTGAAGTAGAAATTTGGGTATCTCCTGATTGTTCTAATTCTGCTTCCAGACGTTCGTACTTCTGCTGCCGTTGATCCAGTTCGCCTAGTCGATTCTTGATGTCTTTTGATCCTTCTGCTTGATCTTCATGATTCAAGGCTTCCAGATAGTCTGCTCTTTTATGTTCTATATAGTCCAGTTGTCTGCCAATCTTTCCGGCGTTAAAGTTATTCTTCTTTGAATTCTGTCCTCTAAATTTGCTTCCATCTATCGCTACTGTCTTGCCACCATACAATCCTGCTTGCTTACAGAATTCTCTGAAATGACTAAATAACTTATTTAAAGCCTCGGTATTATACTTTCGGAAATCTGCTATCGTTTTATACTTAGGCATTTGTTTGCCGGTCAGCCACCAAAGCTCCACATTGCGTTGGCATGCCCTTGCTAGTTTCCTGCTCG
>CAZOAD010000106.1:424-5589 GCA_964577705.1 uncultured Mesohalobacter sp. | reverse complement strand
AAAACTAAAGATTTATGGGAGTGAAGCCCGACTACTTAACAAGATGTTTTGTTTGGTCACTGGTGATTTCTATATTTTATGTTACTGCTATTTTAAGCCCCTGATTTAGATCTTTTCCAAGATGGATAAAATACAAAAGGCATGCGTTTGCATGCCTTTTGAGTATGTTAATGTTAAAGAAACTCAGCTTACATTTCTTCATCGGTTGTTTCTGAAGTAGAATGGTCCTGCATCATTTGGTCGTGTTCGGCCTGGATCATATCATGCTCTTTCATCATTTGCTCATGTTCTTTTTCCATGGCTTCATGCTCGGTGGTCATACGTTCATGATCTGCTTTCATGGTCTCCATATCTACCTCACCACTAGCGTGTTTTTCAACTAACTCATCGTGAGCCTGGAGTAATTCTGCATGTTGACTTAGCATTTCATCGTGAGCTTTCAACATCATATCGTGCTTGTCTCGCATAGCCGAATGGATACTGTCCATTTCTGGCATTTCTTCCAATTGAGCGTGAGCATTCATCATCTCATCGTGAGTGGCTTCCATTTCGGCATGTTCTTTTTCCATATTACTGTGGAGCTCTTCCATTTGGTCATGTGTTTCTACCATGGCCTTATGCTCTTCACTGTCCGCTGGATTGGAATTACATCCTACCATAAGCAGAGCAAATACACATAAACTAAATAATAATTTAATTTGTAAAGTTTTCATAGGTTGATTTTTAAGTGAAAAGTAAATGTAATAATTATTTTTTAATGGCTTGATATCCTTAAAGTTGATCATCTACACCTGAGTAAATGTTTACATTTGATTCTTCGTTTAAAGTGATAATCAATCATAAAATAATAATCCTTTGAAAAAAGCCTGGCCCACTAAAGCGGCAATGACGCAAATTTATAAACAGCATTTATGGGGCGGCCACCACACCGAATTTTATTCTGGTGAAGGCTCGCATCATCCAGAGCTGGTAAATCCTTATGTGGAAGTCGTCTCTTCTTTCTTAAGTAATTTTGAAACCCCTCCTATGGTTTGTGATTTGGGTTGCGGCGACTTTAATGTAGGGTCTCAGTTGGTAGAATTTACTCAAAAGTACATCGCCGTAGATATTGTAGAAGACTTAATAAGGCATAACCAACAGCGCTTTAAACAGGAACAGCTGGAGTTCCATCAATTCGATCTGGCAAAGGATAGACTCCCTGTAGGTGATATCGCTTTACTAAGGCAAGTCCTGCAACATTTATCTAACAAAGAAATCAAAGAAGTCACCAAACAACTGACCCGCTACAAGTATGTGATCTTGACCGAGCATGTTCCAATCGGGGCTTTCACCCCCAATCTAGATATCATCTCTGGCCAGGGTACCCGTTTGAAAAAGCAAAGCGGTGTCGATCTTCTCGCACCGCCTTTCAGCTTGAAAGTTAAAACATCTACTCCACTGCTATCGCTTCCTTCCAGTGATGGTAAAAGTGAGATCCTCACCTGTCTCTATACCATGTTTTGAAGCTTTAAACGCTCAACCTTCCCTTAATCTTTGCAATCTTCTTCTAAAATCTGTTGTGCGCGTTTCTTTCCCCAGTCGGGATAAAACTTAACATCAGACTTCTCTTCGATTTCGAAAAGACTAAGGGCCTTTTGAACATCTTCACAATAAGGCTGTGTAGACTGACCAAAGAATTTGGCAGAACCCATCTCCCATTCCGCTTTGGCGAGAATAACCCTTGGATTTTCTGGTGCTAGCTGCATGGCCTTTTGATATAGCATTTCGTTTTTACCAGATAAGGTCATACCGTACTTTTGTCCGTCAAAACTGATGTATGCCGTGTTGGCAAGGGCTTTGGCAAGCAAAATTTCAGGATTATTGGGGGACAAGCCAGAAGCCTGATTTAACAGCTCTTCAGCTTTATCCAGTTTAAGCTTTAACGTTGTTTCATCATCGACCCCAAAGGAAGAAAGAACCAAGGTGTAACCGGCGTAATAGGAGGGCATCCAGTTATCCTTTTCAGCTTTAGCTATTCGCTCAAATAGACTGGAAGCTTCTTCAACCTGCTGCTGATCCCACAGGTCAAATGCCTTTTGCATACCATTTTCGTAAGCGGTTTGAGCACACATAGAGTAGCCCAAAAAAAATGAAGTCAAAATTAATGCTAGAGTTTTCATGAGTTTTATTTGATTTTGAGTTGAATTGTAGTGTTGGAACTGATTTCAATCTTGGAATTGTCGAAACTCGGTGGACCAAAGTTTCCTTTTTCTCCATTCGAAAAACCATAGGGTTCTTTAGGAATACCCATCATATTTTTATCCAGTTCATCGTTGCCATCCACATCGTGGTAGTAAGAAAAATTATAAATCCCTTTGGGGATATCGTCTATCACGAGTGTAGCCGTCTTGTTTTGAACGGAAGCAGAAGCAGTTCTAAATGGTGTTTTCATGTAGTTCTCTTCAGAATCGTAGAGGGCTAGACGGATAGAGCCTTTATCGAATTCGGTGATTTCAAATTCTAAAGTTAATGTCACTGCTTCTTCAGTTTGGGCCTGTGTAGCAAAGCTTAACCCAATAAAAAGTAGTAATGTGCTAATTGTTCTCATAGGTGTTTGTTTTTGGTTGAGTTAAAGGTAGTGTATTCATTCTCTTTTGATTAGGTGTATTTTGACCAGCAGTTGTATTTTAAAGATGAATCGTTTTTAAAAATAGCTTTATTGTCCTTAGCTTTTTTTGAGCGATAAGACTTAAAGCAATAATTACACTCTTTTCTTTTTTGCATTGCCCAAAAAAGAAACAAAAAAGTCTAGGCTTACGAAACCTTATCTAAATTAATCGCTCAATACCTAAATTTTAGGAACTCGCGATAAATACTTGTCTAAAATTGAAGATTCTCTATGCTCGAACAGCCTAAAATTTGACGGCATCTTCACTTCAAATTTTACGATAATGTTTCGATAGGCCGATTTGTTAATTCTGAATTTTAATCCCTATTCATTTAATGTATTTTCAGCTTACAAGAATTTGACCATATGACTAATAAATTTTAAACGTTTAAAACTCCGCTAGTGAATTACAAATTATTCAATTGATTAGACGTTTTATCGTCGCTGAGGGTCCAGAAAAAGCCTACAAAAAAGAACTGATCATCATTGGGAACAATCGCCTGTCGTTGGAATACCCCGCTGGCATCGGCCTGATTGGCATAGGTATAGCCGAAGACGTTTTTGGTGTTGAGCACATTGCTTACAGAAAAATATAGGATCTTCTGTTGATCGATCAGGTAGGCCCAGTTGAAACTTAAGTTGTGAAATGATTTCGTTTCTCTGTTTAAAAATCCCGGAGAATTTGGGTCTGTATAGGTTCTCCCTGAAGCAAAGACATAACTGAAGCCTACCTGACTTTTCCAGTCTTCTATCCAGTGTTTGGTCACCAAAGAGGCGTTATGAGACGAGGCAAAACCAGGCCTGGCCGCTTCTGGAAAATTTCTATAGTCCCGTTCGGTATCCAGAAATGAGTAAGACGCCCAGTATTCCAGGTTTTTAAAGCTTCTGTTGTCTCTCCAAAAGACATCCACTCCACTGGCTTCACCAAAACCTAGATTGTTGTAAGCGGTATTGAAGCCTGGAAATTCTGTATCAAACTTTATTAAATTATCATAGGATTTGTGGTAAGCTTCCACCCTAAAAATTTGGTTCTTACGTACGTATTGAAAGTTGGCTATAAAATGAGTTGCATTTTCTGGGTTGAGGTTGTTTTCAAATTTCAACACCTCCGCATTAGGATGCTGAAAAAACCTTCCGTAAGCCAGTGAGAACTGAGAGTGTTTTCCGGATTTATAAGCCATTGACGCGCGGGGAGAAAACTCTGTTTGATTCAGAAGTTCGTAATGATCTACTCTAGCTCCAATATTAAGAGCCAGTTGCTTAGAAAAGAACACATCAACTTCAGCAAAGCCGGCAGAAATATTATTTTGAAAGCCATAGTCGAAAGCTTGAGTTTCCAGAGCTTGAAAACGCTCTTCGAAATCAGTGATAAAATACTCCCCTCCTACATTGAACTTCAAACGATTAGAAAGACGTTTACTAAGTTTAAACTTAAGATGGGCAGAATGATCGGAGTTGGAAATCAGGTCTTCACCAACCTGAAACTGGTTGTGATCATTGGATAAGGATAAGCCTGTATTCAGTGTCCATTTCTGGCCCAACAGACTTTTGTAGGATCCATTGACGTAAAGGTTACGGTTTTCATTAGCAAACCGAAATCCCTCTTCAAAATTGATATTCTCCTGAATCACGTCTAAATCCGTATAGCTAAAGGCCCCGTAAAGTTTTAGCAAATCGGTGTCGTTAGTCTTATAGCGATAAACAAGCTCACCATTGGCTGACTGGATTGGGCTCAACCACTGATTCCGATCGGGTAGGGCTTCGAGATAAGGTGTTAAATTGATATATGACGTATTGATACTCAAAGAACTTTTATCCCATTTTTGAGTGTTTCCAACACCCACTCCGACCGTCATCAACGAGACTTCTGTTTTTTCCTGATCGGGTTCATCGATAGAATTAAGCTTTAGCACTGCCGATAACGCCTGCCCGTATTCTGCAGAATAACCCCCTGTAGAAAAGGAAATGCCTTTAAACAAAAAGGGCGAAAAGCGTCCGCGGGTAGGAATATTGTTGGTGGTTGGGGTGTACGGCGCAAACACCCGCATCCCATCGATAAAGATCTGGGTTTCCTCGGCCCTTCCGCCTCTTACAAAGAGTCTTCCATCTTCGGCCACCGTCGAGGTCCCGGGTAAAGTTTGTAAAGCTCCTAAAAAATCACCCAGAGCACTAGCTGTAGTGACTACGTCCAATGGTTTGAGTGCAGTGACCCTTGAGGCTTCTCCCGCCTCAAAGGTGCCGGCAGTGAGCATTACCGCGTCCAGCGTATTGACATCTTCTTTTAGCTTTATGCTGAGACCTTCGAGCTTGGTGACTTCAGAAGTAAGGACATAGTCCTCAAAAGACAAAAATGAAATATATAAGGTTTGTACGCCGGTTTCTGAAGTTCTAAATGAAAACTGACCCTCTGCATCGGTGGTGGCCCCATCATAAGTACCCACCAGGTAAACGTTGGCTCCAGTAATAGGTAGACCATGCCGGTCGGTGACTTTACCAGAAATGTATTGTTGCGCGATGA
>CAZOAD010000106.1:0-414 GCA_964577705.1 uncultured Mesohalobacter sp. | reverse complement strand
CAAAAAAGCAAAGAGGTTTTCATCTAGAGAGTATTTTTCATTTGATAACACAAATGTTGAAAAACACTTCTATTGAAGCCTCCTAAACTTTATGAACGGTCAAATGCTGTAGATGAACCGTTGGTTTCAATGTATTTACTCTTAATAAACGTTTTGAGCTTAGCCCAAAACATGCTGCGCCAATACCTTTTGGACATCATACACATTCACACTTTTATTGAATTTTTTCTGAATGCTAGGGTTTTGCTCACTGGAAATCCAGATCTTCAACTCGGCCTCCAGATCAAACGACCCTGCGGTTTCCACACTGAAGCGGCTGATGCTTTTATAGCCCACCGAAAAATATTCCACCTTCCGACCGGTAAGCCCTTGTTTATCGACCAGAATCAGGCGTTTGTTGGTAAAAATAAAGGT
>CAZOAD010000105.1:0-5597 GCA_964577705.1 uncultured Mesohalobacter sp. | reverse complement strand
AGAAGCTTTTGACCTTCCGCCTAATGATGTCTTAAATTGTTCTTTATCAAACGATAGCTTTGGAATTGATACGTTTGGGATTTATCCAAATCCAGCTAAGGAAAGCTTCAATTTGAGTTTGACCAATGGAAATCTTGCTAACTCAAACGTTGATATCTATGACATGAACGGAAAACTAGTACTATCTAGAACATCCGATAACAATCAGAAAGTGGATATTCAAATTCTAAATTCTGGAATGTACATCGTACTCGTAGAATCTGGAAGCAAGACTTATACAAAGAAATTGATTGTTGAATAACTCTTAGTTTTATATCATATAAAAGACCGAAGTCGCTAGACTTCGGTCTTTTTGCTTTGATTACATTTGCATAAATACCTGATAATGCTTAAAGTCAAAGACCTTACTTACTTCCATAAAGACAGCAAAGGCATTTCACATATCAATTTTGAATTGAAGAAAGGAGATCACTTAGCTTTAATAGGCGAGAGCGGTTGTGGTAAAAGTACCCTAATTCAGTCTTTGTACGGGCTTTTAGACCTCGACAAGGGAAGCATTTACTGGAATAGGGATAAAGTCTTAGGTCCGGCATACCATCTTGTTCCAGGTTATAAGAAGTTTAAACATCTTTCACAGGAATTTGATTTAATGCCTTTTACTTCTGCAGAAGAAAACATTCAGAAGTTTTTATCCAGGGAGACATTGGATGAAAATAAACAACGCAGTGATGAACTCATTTCTTTGTTTGATCTAGAAGACGTTAAGCATCAAAAAGTAAAAACCCTGAGTGGTGGACAAAAGCAACGCGTTGCTCTGGCCCAGGCCCTTGCTAAGCCACCAGAGTTGATTTTATTGGATGAGCCTTTTAGCCATATTGATCAATTTTTGAAGCATAAATTGAGGCGACGACTGTTTCATTTTTTGAAGAATGAAAACATCACCTGTATTTATGCAACTCACGACTCTGAGGATGTGTTGCCCTTTTCAGATTACACTCTCGTAATGCAAGAAGGTAAGTCTATAGATTATAGAACTACTCCAAGAGTTTATAAGCAACCCAAAAACGAATACTGTGCTTCACTTTTTGGAGATGTAAACGTTTTGGATTCAGTTGAATTCAAAATTGACTCAGATGAGAAAACGAGAATAGTGTTTCCTGACGAAGTTCGAATTGAGGATGTCGCAAAATACCAGGCTGAAGTAATCTCTAGTTATTTTAAAGGCTCACATTACCTCATCGAAATGAAATATAATGCTCAGTTCATTTTTGCTACTTCAGAAAAAGAGTACAAAACAGGTGAAAAGGTCTTTTTTAGGATAGATAATAGCAGAATAGAATCCAGACTTAGTTAAATATTCTCAATACTCCGCCATTTTCGGTTACTCTATAGGCATATAAAGGAAACCTCAAATTATCTATCAATGGCTGACCAGTAATCAGGCTATAACTATTGGGGGGCTCATTACAGGATGAAGCCGCATTCAATCCATCAATAATAAGTCTGGAACAGTCGTTTGGAACCAAATTTGGATCTGCTGCATCCCAGGCTAAGAAACTACTGCCAGAATTCACAATGATAAGGCCTAAGTTCCCTTGGCCAGGGACATACACTGAATTTCCACTAAAGTTTAGATTGTTGAATTGGGGCAAGCTCAAATTGACTTCGTAGTTCACATTTATGTTTAGCAAATTTGGATTTCTCCTTGAGTCATCATCGCTTTCGCAGCTTATCAATAAAGATAGTCCAATAAGAAGAAATATCGCTTTCATATTAATTTTTAAGTGTTTACATCTTTGAACGTACAAAAATATTATATTTGTAGTATAGAATCTCGAAACGTCCGAGATTCTTTTTTTGTTATATATAAACGAACGGATTATGAGTAAAGTATCTTATTACACAGAAGAAGGCCTTAAAAAGCTGAAAGCAGAGCTTGACCAGTTGAGAGATGTTGAGAGACCCAAAGCTTCACAAGATATTGCTGATGCAAGAGATAAAGGAGATTTGAGTGAAAATGCTGAATATGACGCAGCCAAAGAAGCTCAGGGCATGCTGGAAATGCGCATAGCCAAACTCGAAGAAGTCGTCGCTAATGCACGAGTTATAGACGAGTCCCAATTGGATACCTCCAAAGTTTTAATTCATAGCAAAGTCAGGTTAAAAAATACCAAAATGAATCAGGAGATGACTTACAAATTGGTTGCTCAAAGCGAGGCCGATTTAAAAACCGGCAAAATATCTGTAGACTCTCCCATAGGAAAAGGATTGCTTGGAAAAAAAGCGGGAGATACCGCAGAAATCGACGTACCTAACGGAAAAATAACTTTTGAAATTTTGGAAGTCTCGAGAGATTAGCCATTGAAAATTACTCAAATATAAGTTGACCCTCATAAAATTCTTCAACCTCCACCTCTGGAGGTTTTTTTGTGCTGACGAGATTTCCAGTAGATCTAATTTCTCCTTCCAGCCGCTCCAATGGAGTGACTATGGCATCTCTAAAAGACCTATGGAAAAAACTGACCACATCTGCTTCCAGATTTCTTGCAAAGACCGTCCCCGAGCCTGAAAACATACCAAAATTAAATCGCTGAGTTTTTCCACTCAATTCGAAATCTGAAATTCCAGAACCCGTCACTGAAAGTCGGTTGTTATCCACCTTAATTTTAAAGTTACCCAAACTTAAAGCCTCTGTATCGTTAAAGTCCTCCGAGACTAAGGAGAGGTCTTGGTAGGTTAATGTATTCGTACTTATGACTTCAAATTGTGAGGAGTTCCTTACATAATTGAGCCTTGAACTTTTTAATTTAATAAGGATGGGCGCTTCAGCAAACCCGGTCTTACAGAGTCCATTTGCTTTAAATTCGTAGTCGGTCCCATTTTGAACCACTTCTAATCGGTCCAAATACTCTTCGCCTCCTTCGGCTTTTACCTCATCCACTAAACTATAAGTGATCTCGAGACGAATATTTTCTCGAATTGTGATCCGCTCCAGATCAGAGATGTTTAAATCTCTTACTTCTGTCTGACCGCTGCTTTGTAAACAGTCTAAGGCAGCTTCAGTGTCGCAGCTTAACTGAGTGAAAACCAGGAGTGTTAAAACTATAATTTTTTTCATTGGATTCAGTTCAGATTAAAAACGCAGGCCTAGACCATATTCAATAGCTTCTGCTTTAGAATAATGAGATTTTAGCATTAAAGAGGCATAAAAATGTTCGGTAAAATAGCGTCTTAGCCCTACTTTTATATACTCTCTATCCAGGTAATCTATCGGGTAATACACGTAATAGCCTACCTGACTCATCACACTCCATTGCCCTAAATAAAGTTCATGCCCAAAAAAAAGTCCAACTCGTCTCCAGTCTTCATCGCCCTGAAACTGGTTATCTTCAGGATAGGCTGCTGCCCGGTATTGAATAAACGACTTCACCGAAGGCGTAAAAAATCCATCCAAACCTAGTCGGATACCACTGCGGTGAGTAAGCCTTTTATTAATGGCTGTTGTGACGGTTAAAAAAGCTTCATTAGGTTCTCCCCAGATGCCGCTATCATTGGCTCCCGTTGCCGCTAAGATATCCCAGGTCCAGTTCTTCTCCACAGGCTCTAAAGGTGAAGATTTGTACTCTTTGTCCTCATCGGATAGATTATAGCTCAACCCAGCCTGAAGCCCGTAATTATTGGTACTGGTATTCGGAGACTTGGTTTTTCCGTTCGAATAGTGTACTAGGAAGCTACCGATTTTAAAATCCAAAGGCAAATCGAAAAGACGCTGGAATCGATACTCCAGACCAAATAAAATAGAAGCCGTAAATGACGAACCGTAGGCTGTGTTTCTTGGGTTGTCTATGGGATCGTAAATATTGGGAATATATCCTGCACCAAGCCCAGTTTTGAAGATCAGTTTTCGATTTAGGAAAAAGAACCGATACTCTCCGTGGAGGCTATAGACTCGACCAAGTTCGGGAGAACCCATGTCCTGGACTAGAAGAGAGGCACCGTAACTCGGATAATTATAGAGCTGCTGCCATTCCTTCTCACCAAACGTCTCACGCTCCCAGGAGAAAAGGATTCCATTGGTGGGTTCCTGGATAAGATGTAAAATCTGCGGACTATGCCGCATAATCCTCCCGTAGAGGTAATCCACATGAAATACATCTGAGTTGCTTTTTTCTTGTGCTAAACCAGCAACACCTAAGAATACTAAGCTTAAGCTAAAAAAGCACTTGTGGATCATTCTTATTGGATTGGTTGCTGCAAACTTAAAACTTTATTTGGTTATATCAGGTTGTCTAGTAAGGATAGACCTGTGGGGTTTTTAAAACCTCACAGGTCTTTTTATTAGGGAAATTGAAGCGTTAAGGATTGAAGTGAAAAGCCCATAGATGCAAAAAGCATTTTTAAACGATAAAGTCTGGCGAAGCGACCAGTGGAAGCTTTTGCCAGACTTATAGAGTTTGCTTTTTTCTCATATGGCTTGTAGCGGAAAGCCTGTATGCCTGCCTTATTTATATGGCAGGCAATAAACGCCCTAAATACTTTCTATAAGCCCTTTAAACAAGGTCACCAGCTTAGGCTCTGCTTCTTTGGCTACCGCTATAATCTCTTCCACATTCACCGGTTGCAAATTATCGGGATCGCATTCATCGGTTAAGACTGAAATGGCTGCTACCGGCAGTTGTAAATGATTAGCCACAATCACTTCTGGTACGGTACTCATGCCCACAGCATCGGCGCCAATGATGCCCAGGTAACGGTACTCGGCACGGGTTTCCAGCTGAGGTCCAACTACCGAGGCATAAACGCCTTCATGTAAAGTGATATCTTCTTGCTTAGCAATGTCTTTAAAAGCTGTATTCATCTCCTTATCGTAAGGCGCCAGCATGTCCACAAAGCGCTCACCAAATTGGGATACGCCTTTAAAAGCCAGTGGCGAACCTCCCTGTAGATTGATGTGGTCGTCAATAAGCATTAAGTCACCTTTTTTGAAGTTTTTATTGATAGCTCCAGCTGCATTGGAGACCAAAAGCTTTTGTATACCCAATTGCTTCATGATGCGAACAGGGTAAGTGATATCTTGTAAAGAATAGCCTTCGTAAAAGTGAAAACGCCCCTGCATTACTACTACTTTTTTGCCCGAAAGCTTACCATAGATAAATTTACCCTGATGAAACTCTACTGTCGCGGTGGGGAAATGCGGGATATGATTATAACTGATTTCTTTTTCAATATCGATGTGTTCAATAAGCTGGCCCAGGCCAGTCCCTAGAATAATACCAATTTCAGGCTTCTCGAAGCCCTTCTCCTTTAGAAAGGCTACGGTTTTATCAAGTCTGTTTTTCATTTCGCTAAAAAATTCTATTAATTAAGTGGAGGTTTTAAAGTGCTCTGTAATTGCCCAGGCTTAGGGTCCAGTCATAGGATTTAAACTCTATGGTTTCCGCAACTTCTGCAGTAATTCCGTAGGCATGTAAAATCTCTTTGGCGCCGCTTTTGCCTCCAAAATCCCCTCTAAACCATGACATTAAAGCCGTCGTCTTTACGGTTTGAGTAGCGTCGTCGTAAGTACTATGCTCCTTGAGGTAAGCAGTTGCCATGAG
>CAZOAD010000104.1:1067-5657 GCA_964577705.1 uncultured Mesohalobacter sp. | reverse complement strand
CAAGATGTATTGCCAAGCAGAAAGATGCAGAGGAGGTGAAGTGGATTCCCGATACGAGTCACTAAACTAGTTCTTAATTAAAAACACAATAAACTTGTGTACTTATTCTGGAAAATTTAATTTTTGACCAGTTGACCAGTTGACCAGTTGACCAGTTGACCAGTTGACCAGTTGACCAGTTGACTAACATAATTTGAAATCAGAGGTTTAGCAAAATTTTACAGTCAAATAAACCAGAAAAATGTTGACCGTTATGCTAAAAAAATTACATTTGCAAAAATTAAAATATCCTTACAATGTATTGGACTTTAGAACTTGCCTCATACTTAAGTGATGCGCCTTGGCCAGCAACCAAAGACGAATTGATAGATTACGCGATACGAACTGGAGCGCCTCTTGAGGTTGTAGAAAACCTGCAATCCATAGAAGACGAAGGCGATACTTACGACTCTATAGAGGAAATCTGGCCAGATTATCCTACAGATGATGACTACTTGTGGAATGAAGACGAATATTAACGTCTTCCCAAACTTAAATCACGCTAAAGTCTCCTAAAGAGACTTTTTTTTTTCGTTACCTTTGAATCACTAAATTAATAAAGCCATTATGGGTGTTTTAGATTCCGTATTAAAAGTATTTGTGGGCGATAAGACCAAGAAAGATCTTAAAGCCATCACACCAATTGTAGATCAGATCAAAAGTTTCGAAAGTCAGTTTGAAGCTCTAAGTATAGATGAACTTCGTCAAAATACAGCTCGTTTTAAAGCTAAAATAAAAGAGGCCACTGCAGACCTTCAGTTGGAGATTGATGACCTGAAGGAAAAAGCGGAAGCTGAACAAGATATTGACGTTAAAGAGGGATTTTATACCGAAATAGACGAGCTGAACGAGAAGATTTATCAAACCACTGAAGAGGTTCTCAACGATATCCTTCCTGAAGCCTTTGCCACAGTAAAAGAAACTGCCAAACGCTTTTTTCATAACACTACTCTTGAAGTTACTGCAACAGAATTTGACAGAACACTTTCAGCAGATAAAGACTACGTGACTCTGGAGGGCGATAAAGCCATCTGGAACAATTCCTGGGATGCGGCTGGAAAGCCTGTGACTTGGGACATGATTCACTACGACGTTCAGCTTATCGGGGGTATTGCGATGCACCAGGGTAAAATTGCAGAGATGCAAACTGGTGAAGGTAAAACTCTTGTAGCCACCTTGCCTATGTACCTTAACGCTTTGAGCGGTAAAGGGGTGCACTTGGTTACGGTGAACGATTACCTGGCTAAACGGGATAGCGCCTGGATGGCACCTATCTTCGAATTTCATGGCTTGAGTGTGGATTGTGTAGATTATTACAAACCTAATTCTGCAGCCAGAAGAAAAGCTTATAACGCTGATATTACCTACGGAACCAATAACGAATTTGGGTTTGACTATCTGCGAGATAACATGAGTCATGCTCCAGATGATCTGGTACAACGTCCACATCATTTTGCTATTGTGGATGAGGTGGATTCGGTGCTGATTGATGATGCGAGAACTCCATTGATTATCTCCGGGCCAGTACCTAAAGGAGATGTTCACGAATTTGAAAACCTAAAGCCTCATATTGCTCAAATCGTTGAAGTCCAACGTAAGCATTTGACCGGCGTTTTGGCCGAAGCCAAAAAACTTATAAAGGAAGGCGATACCAAAGAAGGTGGATTCCAGTTGCTGAGAGTATATAGAGGTTTGCCTAAAAATAAAGCCCTGATTAAGTTTTTGAGTGAAGAGGGTGTAAAGCAACTACTCCAAAAAACTGAAAACCACTACATGCAGGACAACAATAGAGAAATGCATAAGGTGGATGCCGAATTGTATTTTACTATTGAAGAAAAGAGCAATCAGATCGACTTAACCGATAAGGGAATCGATTACCTTTCTGGTGAAGACAACAAAGACTTCTTTGTCATGCCTGAAATTGGTATGGAAATCGCTCAAATTGAAAAAGAAGGGCTTTCTAAAGAAGAGGAGGCAGAGAAAAAGGAAGAATTATACAGAGAATTTAGCGTCAAGAGTGAGCGGATTCATACCTTAAGACAGCTGTTGAAGGCTTATACTTTATTTGAAAAAGACACCGAATATGTGGTGATGGACAATAAAGTGAAAATTGTCGATGAGCAGACTGGCCGGATCATGGATGGTCGCCGTTATTCTGATGGGCTCCATCAGGCCATTGAAGCCAAGGAAAATGTGAAGATTGAAGATGCTACTCAGACCTTTGCTACAGTAACGTTGCAGAATTACTTCAGGATGTACAATAAGCTGGCGGGTATGACCGGTACAGCGATGACTGAAGCTGGTGAATTCTGGGAAATCTACAAATTGGATGTGATGGAAATCCCAACCAATAAACCAATTGCCAGAGACGACAAGCAGGACAAAGTCTACAAAACCAAAAGAGAAAAATACAATGCCATCATCGAAGAGGTGGCTCAGCTTTCAGCTCAAGGCAGACCGATCTTGATTGGTACAACTTCTGTAGAAATTTCAGAATTACTCAGCCGTATGCTGAAGTTACGTTCGGTTCCTCACAACGTCCTGAATGCTAAATTACACAAGCGTGAAGCCGATATTGTTGCTGAAGCAGGTAAAGGAGGAATTGTGACTATTGCTACCAACATGGCGGGGCGTGGTACAGATATTAAGTTATCCAAAGAGGTCAAAGATGCTGGCGGTTTAGCCATCATCGGTACCGAGCGTCACGATTCCAGACGTGTGGACAGACAGTTGAGAGGTCGTGCAGGTCGTCAGGGAGATCCTGGTAGTTCTCAGTTTTATGTATCTCTGGAAGATAACCTAATGCGTTTGTTTGGTAGCGAAAAAATTGCCAAACTGATGGATAGAATGGGTCTTGAGGAAGGAGAAGTGATACAGCATTCCATGATTTCTAAATCCATTGAACGCGCTCAGAAAAAGGTTGAAGAAAATAACTTCGGAATTAGAAAGCGTTTGCTCGAGTATGATGATGTAATGAATGCGCAACGGGAAGTGATTTATAAGCGTCGTTATAATGCCTTATACGGTGAGCGTTTGAGAATTGATATTGCCAATATGATTTTTGATACGGCAGAAGTTATCACCTCATCAAATGTGGCTGCCAATGACTTTGAGAATTTTGAATTTGAATTGATTCGGTTCTTTTCCATGAATTCGCCGGTAAGCAAAGCTGATTTTGAAAAGCAACCCGTTCAAAAAACAGCGGGGAAAGTTTATAAAGAAGCTTACGAAAATTATAAAAATAAGATGATCAACAATGCTGAAGAGGCATTCCCTGTCATCAAGCAAGTCTACGAAAAGCAAGGAGAGAAGTTTGAGCGTATTGCTGTACCATTTACAGATGGACAGAAAACCTTACAGGTCGTCACCAATCTTAAGAAGGCTTACGAAAGTGAAGGTAAGGAGTTGATTACTGACTTTGAAAAGAATATATCGCTGGCCATTATCGATGAAGCCTGGAAAAATCACCTTCGTAAGATGGATGAATTAAAGCAAAGCGTTCAGCTGGCGGTTCACGAGCAAAAAGATCCTTTATTGATTTACAAGTTTGAAGCCTTTGAGTTGTTTAAGGTCATGATAGAAGAGGTAAATAAAGATGTTATTTCTTTCCTATTCAAAGGAGAGTTACCACAGCGTGAACCAGGGCAAATAACAGAAGCTAAGAACCGCAGGCCCAAAGAGCAACTGGAAACGACCAAAGAGGAAATCCAAAACCTCGATGAACGTGCAGCACAGTCTAGAAAAGCTGGAGCGCAAGCCAGTCAGCAGCAACAGGTGGTCGAAACCGTGGTGAGAGAACAGCCTAAGATTGGCAGAAACGATAAGGTGACCATTAAGCACGTAGGTTCTGGTGAGGAAAAAACACTCAAATACAAGCAAGCTATTCCTATGATTGATAAAGGAGAGTGGGTATTGATGAACCAATAAGCTGTAGCCATTAGCATGAAAAAATTTGAAATTGAATTAAAATGGGCTTCAGCATTTACAGCGATAAGTATTGCTTGGGTGTATTTTGAAAAAGTTTTGGGTTATCACGATGAATATGTGAGTAGTCAGGCTATATTTTCATTTTGGCTTATGATTCCACAAGCTTTGATTTATGTAGCCTCTATCCGACAAAAGCGTGAGAAATATTACGGTGGGGAAATCACCTGGCAGAAAGCGTTTATCTCTGGAGTGGTTTTATCTGCTGTAATTGCCGGACTCTCGCCTGCAGCAATGTACATCATGGTCGAGGTGGTTTCGCCTGCATTTTTATCCAATATTGTAGAAGCGAGAGCAGCACAAGGCATACCAAGAGAAGGACTGGAGCAAATGTATAATTTGAATACACTGGTGAGTCAGGCCATTTTTAACAACCTCGCTACAGGAGTGTTTTTTGCCGCTATTATAGCTTTGTTTCTCAAAAATAAGAAAGCCTAAATTTAGAAAGGAAAGATAGCTTGTAATCTCCAGCGGTTACCTTTTTCATCGATGCTATTGTTGACTCTTGCATAATCAGATTCCCAGCTATTTCCTGTTAAATTTAGCTCATATGATAGCTGAAGCCTT
>CAZOAD010000104.1:0-1057 GCA_964577705.1 uncultured Mesohalobacter sp. | reverse complement strand
ATTATCCAGTTTTGCAATATCCCCAAAACTTCCGGCATCTGTCAAATCAATGCTTTCACTTTTATCGAAAAACTCCAGTTCATAAGATCCCAACATAAGACCGGAACCAACGAAAAATTCGTTTTTATTCTCGAATTCCAGCACCTTACGAAGGTATCTTAACGTTAATTGTGTTGACACCATTTTATGTCCAAAACCAGCATCTTCGCGTTCCTGATTATAAAATCCTATCTCAAAATCAATTCTGTTTTTCCCAAAGTTTCCAGTCATTCCTAGCGCAATTTCGAAGGGAAAACGCCTCACGGTAGGAACGTTACTTTCGCTCAAAAATGGATTGATGTCTAGAGCATCTGTATACAGCAATCCCACACCAAAGTAGTAATCTAAGCTAAAACTACTTTTTTCATCTTTAGCATCAGGAGTTTTGGTTGGAGTCTCATTTTCGTTTTGGCTAAAGCCAAACGAGAATACCAGTAGGAAAACAAAAGTTGAGTAGAGTTTTTTCATGATGAAGTGTTTTTCAGTTTTGATTGGAACAACCATTAGTATTTAAAGTTTCACTTTATTCTTTCTTCCAAAGATTCTATTAATTCGTCGGTTACTTCTAAAGTATGATATACATTTTGTACATCATCGTCCTCCTCAAATTTATCGATTAAATTTAATATTTGCTTAGACTGTTCTAATTCAAGCTCAATGGTATTAAGTGGAATCCTTTGTAATTCAGCATTTTTAGGTTCGATGTTGAGTTCTTCCAGCTTGGTGGACATTTTTCCAAAGTCAACAAAATCAGTGTAGATGGTTAAAAGTTCTTCGTCTTTTTCGAATTCTAGTGCTCCTCCATCGATTAATTCTAATTCTAGTTCTTCAATGCTTTGTTCGATGGCAGAGGTATCTAACACAAAAACACCTTTTCTATCGAATAGAAATTCCAGGGATCCATTGGTGCCCAAACTTCCTCCGCTTTTATTGAAAATGGATCGTATGGAAGCCACGGTTCTATTGGTATTGTCTGTGGTGCATTCCACAAAAATGGCAATTCCATTGGGCCCATAGC
>CAZOAD010000103.1:2274-5707 GCA_964577705.1 uncultured Mesohalobacter sp. | reverse complement strand
CGCAAAGACTTAATGTTACTTAATGCCTTAATGTTTTAAAAGTTTATGAGTTTATAGGTTTGAAGTTTCTCGTTTGAAGTTTCTGGTTTGAAGTTTCTGGTTTGATGTTGTTGTAGTGAAGCCTCATAAATAACGTTGACAAGTTTATGTAAACTTTAAACTAAAATGTTGATAACTCATTTTGGTTAAACATAATTTACTTCTTTCTTTTGTCTTGTCAATGTGAAGCGGAAAGTAAGCCTTTGTGGGGACTTGGGCTTGCTCAGGAATAGCATTCGACCGTCGAAGTAGTTTATTAACTATTTTCCCAGCGGTACTTTCCAGTTGTGAAGGTACCGTTTTTTTTGGTTTAATACAATAAACTACTTTGGCGGAGTTATGCCTCTTTAAAAGTCCCCATACAAAGTTATTTCTCAACTTCAAAATCATATAATTTTTGTTTTGGTTTTTGTTCATTATTAAGCGTTTTTATCCATTGTTCAAATTCGAAAGGCGTACGATAGCCAAGTGCTTTTATAGGTCTGGTGTGATTAAGAAAATACTTAATGTCCTTTATTGCTCGCTTTAGCCCACTATCACTATTTGCTTGAAATATTGACAAGCCGTGTTCTTTGACGATATAGTTCAACTGCTCTGCAATACCATTTTCCAGACAGTTGCCGGCTATACTCATACGCATACCGAGCTGCTGAAGTGTTGACTTATAGAGTATTGACTTATATTGACCACCAGCATCGGTATGGTGTATTGTACCAAAAAGGTTTAAAGCTCCTCTATCTTCAATAGCTTCTAATAACACGGATAGCGTATTTTCTTTAGTCATCTTCTTGAACACCCCTAAGCCAAGAATCTTTTTACTATAAGCGTCTTTCAGAGTTATGATATAGCGCCATTGCCCTTTAAATCCATAATAAGTAATATCGCCTACTAAGACTTGATTAATCCCGTTCAGCACATAGCCATTTATTAAATTTTTATCGACCGATTCGCGGATTCCTTTAGTTGTCACTATTCGCTTCTTCTTTACAATGGCATTTAGATCATGTGATGAAACCAATGTCTCAAAACGATTTACACCCATTGCCTCTACATCTAACATATGGTACATAATGCGCATGCCTGTCTTAGTGTCTCTCTTTCTAAAGTTTCGCACTTGCCATAGGATGCTTTCATCCAAAACACGCCTGTGAGCTAACCGAGCTTTTGCCTGGTAAAAACCTTGCCTGCTGATACCTGCTATATTATATATTAATGCTTTAGTCATACCTTTTGGCTTTGTCATAATGGCTTTTTCAATGGACTGGATTTGTACTTTTTTTTCAAATCCTCCCCTATAAGCTCTGTACCACAATCAATAACACACTCTAGGTAATGCTTCTCTACTTGCATTTGGCCTATTAATTGTTCTAAAGAGGCTATTTTACGATTGAGCTCTATGTTCTTTTTTCCCTCACTTTTCTTTTCAACAACTATGCGCTCACTCTCTTGTAAACCATACTTCTTAAGCCACTTATAAACGGCTGTGTGTGACACATCATACAATTCTGAAACTTCTGATACGCTAATCTCGCCCTTTTCTATAAGCGATACTTTTTCCTTTTTAAAGGCGTCACTAAATACTCTTGTCCTTTTCATTAGTTAATTCTAAATTTGACAAGTTATTAACATTTTTTGTGTCAACGTATATCATGAGACATCAGTCTAAAATAAATAATAAAATGAAAATCAAAATATACCAGGTCGATGCGTTTACGGATAAGCTGTTTGGCGGTAATCCGGCAGCGGTTTGTCCCTTGAAAGAATGGCTCAGTGATGACCTTCTCCAAAACATCGCTATGGAAAACAATCTGTCGGAAACGGCTTTTTACGTGAAAGATGGCCATCAGTACCAGATCAGATGGTTTACGCCAACGGTTGAAGTCGATCTGTGCGGGCATGCCACCTTTGCAGCGGCTTTTGTATTGTTTCATCATGAAGGGCAAGAGGGAGATGAAATTCAATTTATATCGCCAAGAAGTGGTGAGCTCCATGTGACTAAAAACAACGATAAACTCACCCTAAACTTCCCGGCAGATCACATCGAACCGGTTGAACTTACTCAAGACATGTTAAAAGGTTTTGACATGAAACCGCACTCAGCGTATAAAGGTCAGTCAGACATACTGTTGATCTTTGATAATGAAGAAGAGATCCAAACCCTGAAACCCAACTTTACTGAAATCGCCAAACTGGATGCCCGTGGGGTGATTGTTACCGCCAAAGGAAATGATTTTGACTTTGTCTCCCGGTTCTTTGGACCTCAGGTTGGTGTGGATGAAGATCCGGTCACCGGGTCAGCACATACCACCTTAACGCATTACTGGGCGAAAACGCTGAACAAAAACAACCTGAGTGCAAGGCAGCTTTCAAATCGAGGCGGTGTATTGCATTGTGAGCTCCGTGAAGATAGGGTGGACATCAGTGGTCGAGGCAAATTGTTTATGTCGGGCGAGATTCACATCAGTGGTTAAGTGGCTGTTTAATGCGTTGTTGACCAACTCGTAATTTAATCTATTGGCTTAGGCATGTAATGAATACCATTAATTGTTTAATATACATTATATTAAACTCAAACTATTCTTTGTGAAACTTAGAGTCCTCTTAGTGTCGCTCAGTGTTATAGCTTTAACACAAAGGAAACACTAAGAAGTCACAGACTTGCCTGCCGGACGGGCAGGGAACCACCAAGTTATATCAGCTATTGAAATCAAATATATAGGATGTTATATTATTTATATGCCTAAGTCAAAAGATTAATTTCAGCACTCTCGTTTTTAACATAATTCATCCAAATCTCTTTAGCCATTCAATTTTAAGATCAATAATCCAGTAATTCGTCTAAAGTTATTTTTAGCCTGGAGCTTGCCAGGTAATCAGCTTCCAGATTTGCCGCGAATGGTATAGGAGTATCTATACTGCACACTCTTCTTACCGGTGCATCCAGATACTCAAAAGCGTTTTCACTTAGCCATGCAGAAATTTCTGCTGCAACCCCACCATACTCAGAATCCTCCTGTAAAACCAAAGCTTTACTGGTTTTTCTTACACTTGCTATAATAGCTTCCAGATCTAAAGGTTTAATAGTTCTTAAGTCCAGTATTTCGATATCGTCGACAGCGTAAGCCTTTGCAGCTTCTAAAGCCCAATGCACTCCCAGACCATAGGTAATGATGCTCACTTTTTTTCCATCCCTGACAATTCTGGCTTTACCAATTTCAGTATTATAATACTCCTGAATGACATCTGCTTTGATACTTCTATACAAGGCTTTGTGCTCAAAAAACAATACAGGATTAGGATCTTCAATAGCAGAAATTAATAATCCCTTGGCATCTTCAGGAAATGCCGGGTAAACCACTTTTAATCCGGGTGTTTTCGTAAACCAGGCCTCATT
>CAZOAD010000103.1:0-2264 GCA_964577705.1 uncultured Mesohalobacter sp. | reverse complement strand
GTGAAAAGGACCAGCTCCAACGCCTGCGCCACATGGCATTCTTATCACGACATCTGCATTCTGTCCCCAGCGGTAATGAATTTTGGCCAGATAATTTACAATTGGATTAAAACCTGATGACACAAAATCTCCAAACTGCATTTCTACTATAGATTTTATCCCGCAGATACTCAATCCCATGGCTGCTTCTATGATACCGGACTCACAGATAGGTGTATTTCTGATACGGTCATGACCAAATTCTTCTAAGAAACCTTCTGTGATCTTAAAAACACCTCCGTACTCGGCGATGTCCTGTCCCATGATTACCATTTCAGGATTTCTTTTCATAGAGAGACGAAGCCCGTTTGAAATAGCATCAATAAAACGCATATTTTCAGTATTATTAATACTTGATGATACTGATTTGTGCTCGTGTGGTGCAAAAACATCACTCAATTCCTCATGAATTGTAGAAGTTATTTTAGGTTCATCGAAGGCTATTTTTAAATGTTCATCTATTTCATTTTTAAATTTAACTTTTATCTCTTCAAGAATTTCATTGTCCACCAGCTGCTTGTCAATTAAAAATTTTTCAAAGTTCTCTACCGGATCTTTTTCCTTCCAATAATTCATCAATTGATCAGGGACGTATTTTGTTCCACTGGCTTCCTCGTGGCCGCGCTGTCTAAAGGTCTTAAATTCCACCAAAACCGGTTTAGGATTCTGTCTAACGTCCTCAAAGATATAGGTCATTTTTTCATAAACCTCAGCAATATTGTTTCCATCGATGATGTGCGACTCCATACCATAAGCCGCTCCTCTATCTGCCAAATCTTCTATAAAATATTGCTCTGACGAAGGTGTAGACAAACCATAGCCATTGTTTTCAATACAAAAAACAACCGGCAATTGCCAAACAGAGGCTATATTCAGTGCCTCGTGAAAATCACCTTCACTGGTACCGCCTTCACCGGTAAAAACAGTGGTAACCTTATTGGTTTTTTTAAGCTTTTGAGCCAATGCAATACCGTTTGCTACGCCTAACTGTGGGCCAAGATGAGAAATCATTCCTACAATTTTATAGTCCTGTGTCCCAAAATGGAAACTACGGTCCCGGCCTTTTGTAAATCCTCCTGCTTTGCCCTGCCATTGTTTGAACAACCGATGCAGAGGTATGTTTCTGGTTGTAAAAACCCCTAGATTTCTATGCATAGGAAGTATATACTCATCATCTTTCATGGCAGAGGTTACACCTACTGCAATAGCTTCCTGACCGATACCGCTAAACCACTTAGAAATTTTACCTTGTCTTAAGAGAATGAGCATTTTCTCTTCAATGAGTCTTGGTTTTAGAAGTTTTTTATAGAGGTCTATATTTACTTTTTTATCAAATTCTAAAGTCTCAGTTATCATATTTTTATTCTATAGTACTAAATTATAATAAATATGTGATAAGCATGTATTGATTCAAAAATTTTATACCTCCAGTGACATATATTTACCTAACAATAAAAAATGTATATTTGAGTTTGATTACCATAAACCACCAAACATGTCTAAAGTTCTTAAGATAATTCTCTTTACCATAATAATCCTGATCGTTTCTGTTATCGGCGGATATTATTTTTTAAAGAGTAATACAAAAAAATACAGTCCTGAAGAGCTGGTTATGTTCCAGCAGGATAGTTTAACCATTGAAGTATTTTACAACAGACCTTACAAAAAAGGCAGAAAAATCTTTGGCGAACTTGTTCCCTTTGGAAAAGTCTGGCGTACCGGTGCAAATGAAGCTACAACTTTTAAAACCAACAAAGACCTGAACATAGATGGTTCAGTTCTGAAAGCCGGAAAATACACACTATGGACAATACCCGGTAAAACCTCCTGGCAAATAATTTTTAACGATAAAATGTATAATTGGGGTGTCAATTTTTCAGATGGTGAAGCTTCCCGGGTAGAAAAATTTGACGCTTTAAAGGTAGAAGTACCCATTTCAAAAAATCTAAAGACCATTGAACAATTCAGCATATATTTTGATGAACAGTTTGGAACAATCAATATGTTTTTGGCTTGGGATAATATTGTCGTTCCATTATCTTTGAAGCCTATTGAAACTTAGGAATTATTTTGAATAACCACATCAACCCCAAATTCTTAAAAGGATTAAAAAAACGGAAAGTCTTATCGGCTGATCAGATACTCGACAGACTCTTCCAGGGAGACAAAGTGGCTTTAAGCCAGTCTATCACTTTTGTTGAAAGTGAACAACAAAAACACAAGGA
>CAZOAD010000102.1:0-5854 GCA_964577705.1 uncultured Mesohalobacter sp. | reverse complement strand
TCTGCCATCTCTTTATGCCGTTTATATCCAATTCTTTCTCTTCCTGAATGGCTTCTTTAACCGTCACTTCCTCCATACTCGTCACCTGTCTCCAAACGATAGAATTGCCGAACCTTTCAAGTGTACACTTTTATACCAAAAGTACATTTTGAAGTCAACAAAATACCTTCAGCCATTATAACAGCCCGCTCAATGACAAATTGAAGTTCCCTGACATTGCCTGGAAATCGATGGTTTTTTAGCACACTAATAAAACTAGAATCAAGTTTAAAAGGACCTTTAGCATACTTTTCTGAATAGACGTTTAGAAAGTGTTTCGCGAGTAAAGTAATATCGGTTGACCTTTCTCTTAAAGGTGGCATAATGATATCCACAGTATTGATTCTATAAATTAAATCTTTTCTGAATTTGGATTCATCAGATAATTCTGAAATCTCAAAATTGGTTGCACAAATCAACCTGATGTCAACAGGAATCTCTTCATTGGAGCCTAAAGGAGTAATGTGCCTGTTTTGAAGTACAGTCAATAAACGGGCTTGCTGACTTAAACTGATATTTCCAATTTCATCAAGAAATAAAGTTCCTCCATTCGCAGCTTCAAAACGGCCTTTCCGATCTTCTCTTGCATCTGTAAATGCCCCTTTTTTATAACCGAATAGTTCGCTTTCAAAAAGTGAAGAAGTCAGAGCTCCAACATCTACTTTTACAAATGGCTTGTGTTTACGATTGGAGGTTTCATGAATGGCTTTGGCTGCCAGGTCTTTCCCCGTCCCGTTTTCTCCAAGAATAAGAATGTTAGCATCAGTAGGAGCTACTTTGTGAATTTTATGGAAGACTCTATTGATCTCTTCACTTTCACCAACTATTTTAAAATTGTCTATAGCTACTTTAGCTGCTTTTCCTTTGCTTTTTTTATTCTGAATTAATTCTTTTACAGAATCAATAACCTTCTGGTTCTGCCATGGCTTAACAATGAAATCTGAAGCCCCTTCTTTTAAAGATCTTATAGCTAAATTAATATCACCATAAGCTGTGATTAAGATCACATCTGCACTTGGGGTGATGTCTTTTATTTTTTTTAGCCAGAAAATGCCTTCGTTTCCTGTATTGATCAATCCATTGAAATTCATGTCTAAAATGATCAAATCGAAATGTCTGCTACTAAGTATTGATACTAATTGACTAGGATGTTTTTCTACGACGATTTCAGAAACGAAAGGTTTTAATAATAAGCGTAAAGCCGTTAAAACATCCTGATCGTCATCTATAATTAAAATGCTGGCCTGTTTGAGTTGCATGCTCACAATATTACAATTAATTCAAACTTTTTTGAAATTATAAGCCAACAAAAACACCTCTGCATAAAGTTGTACCGTAGGCGGACACGAAGTGTTCGAAAACGGACACTTTATTTTCCTTAAAATAATTTAGTTCGCTTATAACCAGGTATTTGAATTTGTGGCATCGATTTGTCTATATCAAATGAAAATAGATTTAGCTTTATGGACATACCACTTAAAAAGAAACGATTTACTCCAAAGAAAATGGCGACAGTGGGAGGAATTGTTTTATTGACATCACTCATTCTTTTTGTGATTTATTCTTCCAGTGGGAATTCAAAACTTAATGTTGAAAAAGAAAGAATTAGTATCAACGAGGTAACACGAGGAGGCTTTCAGGAAAATATACCTGTTAATGGAGCTGTCCTTCCTATAAAGACCATTTATCTGGATGCCATTGAAGGGGGTCGAGTTGAAGAGAAGTTTGTGGAAGATGGAGCTATGATGAAAGAGGGGGAGCCAATATTGAGATTATCTAATACAGATTTAGAATTAAGTCTGGTAAATCAGGAAACCTCGGTTTTTGAACTGCTCACTCAAATGCAAATCTCTCAAACTGCTGCTAGGCAAAATACAATCAACAGACTAAATCAACTTACTGATGTTGAAAACAGCTTGATTGAGGCTGAACGAATTTACAATTTAAACAAAAGGCTATTAGATAAAGGAGCAATAGGGAAACAAGAATTTCTTCAATCGGAAAATAATTTGAATTATCAGAAAAACCGAATGGAATTAGCTCAACAGGTTATGAAACAGGATTCGATAGCTACCAAGCAAGAGGCAACTCAAAGTAAGACCTCATACGAAAGAACACAACAAGCTTTAAAACTAATGCGTAAAAAAGTGGAAGACTTGGTTGTTAAGGCTCCAATAGATGGGCAACTCACGTCCCTAAATGCAGAAATAGGGGAGTCTAAAACTAAAGGCGAACGTTTGGGACAATTAGATGTATTGACAGGCTATAAAATTAGAGCCGAAATTGATGAGCATTACATCACCAGAGTCGTTTCCGGGCAAGAAGGCAGCTTTAAGTATAGAGACGAGGCTTTTGATCTGGAGATCAAAAAAGTATTTACTCAAGTAACCAATGGTAGGTTTCAAGTGGATATGGAGTTTAAAAATGAAGCTCCTGAAAATTTGAGACGCGGACAAACTTTCCAAATTCGGCTAGCTTTAAGTCAGGAGAAAGAAGCCATTTTAATTCCAAAAGGGGGATTCTTTCAACAGACAGGAGGCAACTGGATTTTTAAGGTATCAGAAGATGGTGAGATTGCTTATAAAACACAGATACAACTCGGAAGTCAAAATTCAGATTATTATGAAGTGCTTGAAGGAATTCAGCCTGGTGATAAAGTGATTACTTCCAGTTACGCTAATTTTGGAGAGGTGCAGGAACTCGTGTTAAACTAAATAAACGATAATTTAAAAAAAGCATATAATGATAAAAATATCCAACCTTGAGAAATACTATGAAACCGAAGAGGTGCAAACTATAGCACTTAATAAACTTTCTTTTGAAGTGAAAGAAGGGGAGTTTACAGCCATTATGGGGCCTTCAGGTTGCGGTAAGTCGACCCTTCTTAATATCCTTGGACTTCTAGATGATCCAGATGGTGGAAGCTACCTGTTCAATGGAATTGAAGTTGCGGGTTTCAATGAAAGTAAGAGAGCTCAATTGAGAAAACACAATATAGGTTTTGTGTTCCAAAGTTTCAATCTTATCGACGAGTTAACGGTGTTTGAAAATGTAGAGCTCCCACTTATTTATACAGGAGTAAAGCCATCAGAGCGGAAAGAAAGAGTAGATGAAGTCCTGGAGAAGATGCAAATTATGCATCGCAGAAAACACTTTCCGCAGCAATTATCGGGTGGTCAACAACAGCGTGTCGCCGTAGCTAGAGCAGTTATAAATAAACCCAAACTTATTCTGGCGGATGAGCCCACAGGAAATTTGGATAGTACCAATGGAAATGAAGTCATGGACTTGCTCACAGAACTGAATGAAGCAGGAACCACAATCATTATGGTGACACACAGCGAACATGACGCCAAGTTTAGCCACAGAATCATTAGGATGTTAGATGGGCAGAAAGTTACAGAAAACGTATTAGTCTAAAAAAGAGTCATTCATACCTCAATTCGAAATCATGATTAAGAATTATTTTAAAATCGCGTGGCGCAATATTCTCCGAAATAAGGGATACAGCTTACTGAACATATTTGGCCTAGCTATAGGGATAACTTGTGCTAGTTTGATTTTACTTTGGGTAGAAGACGAGATGAATTTCGATACATCGATTGAAGATAAAAATCTGGTTTTTAATGTACCAACCAATCAAAAATATGATGGAGAATGGAGGACTTTTCAAATGGCTACCCCTGGACCTTTAGCAGAAGTGCTTAAAACAGAGATTCCTGAAATCACAAAAGCATCGCGATTACGAGATCAAGATTTTCTTTTTAGTGTTAATGATAAGGGTGTGAACAGTCATGGGGCTTATGCGGATGAAGATATCTTCGATATTTTTAATCTGAATTTTATTGAAGGAAATGCTAAAGAAGCTTTTAAAAACAAGAATAGTATTGTTATCTCACAACAAGTGGCTTCTATACTCTTTGGCCAAACACAAAATATCATAGGTAAAACTGTTCAAGTGGACAGGGAGCTAAACTTTAAAGTCACTGGAATAATTCAAGATTTACCTGAAAATTCATCATATCATTTTTCTTGGTTGATCCCTTTTGAAAATTTTACCGACGGTAAAGAATGGACGAAAGATTATGGTAGTAATTTTACAGATACCTTCGTCAAAGTTTCTTCAGGAGTCAATGTTGATCAGGTCGATACAAAAGTTAGAGCTGTACTTCCCGCTAAAACAGGTGATGAGGAAACAGAAGCTATTTTATTTTCTGCAAAAGACTGGCATCTAAGAGCAAAGTTTAAGGACGGTCAAATAGTTGGTGGTAGAATTGAATATGTACATTTGTTCAGCCTAATCGCACTGATCATTTTAATTATAGCTTGTGTGAATTTTATGAATTTGGCAACCGCCAGAAGCCAAAAACGAGCTACAGAAGTAGGTATGCGTAAAACTTTGGGCTCTGGAAGGAAACAACTCGTCTTTCAATTTATTGCTGAGTCCATGCTGACTGCTGGGTTAGCAACAATAATAAGTATAATTGCTTTATTACTTATTATTCCTGAATTTAATCTATTAGTTAATAAGAGCTTAAGTATTGATATCACAAGACCTTTACATCTACTTTCATTGTTTGGTATAACTATAATATGCGGACTTTTAGCTGGCTTGTATCCAGCGTTCTACCTTTCAGGATTTAAACCTATTCAGGTTTTAAAGGGAAATACTAAAAACTCTGGAAAGGCTTCTTTGATCAGGAAATGTTTGGTTGTCGGTCAATTTGCAACTTCTGTCATTTTGATAATTGGAACCATCATAGTGTACCAACAAGTTGATCATATTAAAAACCGTAATTTAGGATTAGATAAAGATAATTTGATAGAGGTTCCTGCAGCAAGAGGAGAAATCATCAAAAACTTTGACCTGATTGAACAAGAACTTATAGCTTCAGGTCTTGTTCAAAGTGCTGGGCTTATGAATTCTCACATTTTATCTGGAGGCAATAACACCTCAAGTGTTTATTGGGCAGGAAAACCTGAAAATTCAGATGTCTTAGTTTCATTTAGAACTGTCACACCCAACTTTTTTGATGCTACTGGTATGACTTTCAAAAAGGGGAGTGGATTTAGAAAATCTCAAGCTGTTGATAGCACTAATGTGTTAATCTCAGAAACTTTTGCTAACCTATTGAAGACTGAAAATGTAATAGGAAGCACTATTTATTGGGGTGACGATAAGTTAACTGTCAAAGGTGTGGTGGAAGATTATCTATATGGTGACGTTTATGGAAGTAGTGATCCAGTATTATTTTTTCATATGGCCGAAGGGGCTGATTATATGTACATCAAGCCTTCAGAGGGAGCAAAGATGACAGTTGCTTTAGCAAAAATTGAAGAAGTTCTCAATACTTACAATCCAGGATTTCCATTCGAGTATAATTTTGTAGATGATAGCTTTAATGCTAAGTTTAAAAGTGAGCAGATGATTGGTGATATTTCTAAAATATTTGCCATTCTAGCTATAGTCATTTCTTGCATCGGGCTCTTTGGGTTGACTGCCTATATGGCAGAGCAAAGAAAAAAAGAAATTGGAGTTCGTAAGGTCTTAGGGTCCAGTGTTTTTAAAATAGTCAAATTATTATACAAAGATTTTTTAAGACTCATCTTTATAGCTCTTGTCTTGGCTATTCCTTTAGCTTGGATTATCATGCATAATTGGCTTCAAGATTACGCTTACAGAATAAATATCTCCTGGTGGATTTTCGCCCTCACTGGATTTATGGTAATCTCAATAGCCATCATTACCATCAGTTTTCAAGCTGTTAAAGCGGCTACTGCTAATCCCATTAAAAGTTTAAGAACTGAATAAAAG
>CAZOAD010000101.1:0-5922 GCA_964577705.1 uncultured Mesohalobacter sp. | reverse complement strand
CAAACAAAACATCTTGTTAAGTAGTCGGGCTTCACTCCCATAAATCTTTAGTTTTGTGTTCAAAATTTCTAAGCTATGCAAGATCATAACGTTCAGTCCTTTATAAAATCTATTTTAGACCATGTCCCAACCGATTGGTTAAAACTTACGACTCACAGATTAGATATCTATAACGAAAGTCTGGCCAAAACTGAATTTTTGGACCAGCTGGAAGTGTTATATCAAAACCATGCGGTGGATACTCCAAAGCTAGCCAAGCTTCCAACCGCTTACGATTATATTCGTTTAGGCCATCCTTTATCTTCGGTTTTAGAGTGGGGAATCGCTCATAAATATGAAATGGACTCTGAACGAGTTATCAGTTTTTCTTCTCAGACCATGTCCGCTTTTGCAGTCTTACGTACCAATAAGCTTAAGAATAAAGCGACTCAAATTACTTATACTGAAGACCTTCCCGACTTTTTCGATGCAGAAACGCTTAAACATGTATATGGCTATAATTTCGAATTGAAAAAAGTCAAAAGCCTCCACGATATTCCATCCTTTGACGGTAGTACAATTTTCATCTCACAGGATCACGAAGTCGGAAAGGTAACACTGAACCCGGCCATTGATTTTTACATCAATCTCTACCCCAAATTAGGAAGCATCTTGATCGTTAATGGAGACCAGAATCAAGACTATGTTTCGGCTATCCAGCACGTAAGACGAAGAGAAACAGTGGCCATGACGCCAGACGATTCCTTTGAAGCCTTGCAGCGTTTTGTAGGGATCACTCCTACAATAGCAAGAAATCAGGATCGAGCCACTAACCTGGCTCAGGTTATTGATTCGGTGCAAGACATCACCTTAGCTACTTCCGATGTGTTATTAGGCTCCTGCGGGCTTTCCGTCCAGTATGCCATCATGATGGGCCTAATCGATGATGCCAAAACCAAGCATCCCGGAAAGCGCATCAAAATTATTGTCCCTCCCAACTGCTATGGGGGAACCAACGACCAGGCCAGACGTGTGGTGGAGGCTATTGACGGCGTGGATATCATGGATTTACCTGTAGATCAAGATAACGATATGGTGCAAAGCACGGCTCAGGTCCTGGATCAAACCGCTAAAGAGGATGCAGTACCTTATATCATCGCCGAAATTCCTACCAATCCGAGGGTGGAAGTTCCCGATATAGAAGCCTTAACCAATGCCTTAAAGAAAAAACGTCACACTCCATCAGGAGAACAAGCCATAGCGCCTGTTTTCATTTTAGACCAGACCTTCTGCCCTAATGCTCATTTTTTGAGTAAAGACGGATTATTCTCAGACATCATGACCATCTCTTATGTGAGTGGATCCAAATTCCCAAGCGGTGGGAGATGTACGGCCGGCTATTGTGTGGCTAATGAAAAGGCAGATCACCTGATGGCGAGTATTCAAAAGCACTTTCAGCTGTGTGATAATGAAGCCACAGACTTGCAAGTGGAAATTCTGGCCGAGCAATTGCCTTCAATGAATGAGAGAATTAAAGGAGCCTATAAAAACACCCGAGAGTTTGTTGATTTTATCAAAAAAGAACTGCCAGAAGCTAAAATCAATTTTGTTCCCGATGAGGTGGTTGAACAGGGCTTCACGCCTTCAGTGTTTTCGCTGGACTTGCCAACTAAAGGAGAGACTCCAGAAGAACGGGAAACCTATAAACGTGCACTCAATCATAAGCTCATCACGATGATGATTACTCAGATTCCAGAAAGCAAGCATTGCGTGAGTTACGGTCAGTTAAAAGGCTGTTATTGGACCATTCCAGCCACTTCTACTCAGGGAACTACCAAAGAAGAAGACAAAGACTACATCGCCCGGGTATCGGTTTCACCAGACTTGGATTTGGACCAATACAAGCAGGTGTTTAAAGACTTTGTGAGTCAGCTCTAGAATAACGACACTAAAATAAAAACCCTGTCTCCTTACTTTTATAGGATGCAGGGTTTTTTAATGTTGAATTTGCCAGCGTTAATCTAAAAGTCAACAGATATATTTCTTTATGCTTTGTCGTGGCTTCATTTATTCAAGAGGACAGACGCTAAAGGTCTAAAATTAAAATTTGAGTCTCTGCATTCTCTGCGCCTTTGCGGTATTTTGAATTAGTAGATCTGAAGGTCATTACTTAAGGTCAATTTTACCAAATATTTAAAATCCTTTAGAGCACTGAGCATGGTTAATTGTTTTTAATTTGTGGCACTTTACAACATTTATGCTCAAAGTCGCTTTTCATCCCATTTACAAACACCCTTTGCCAGAAGGCCACCGCTTTCCGATGGAGAAATACGATTTGCTGCCCAAGCAGTTACTTCATGAAGGCACTTGCGAAGAAGAAAATTTTTTTCAGCCAGAAGTGAGTGAAGAAAATGAGCAATACATACGCTCAGTGCATACCTCAGACTATCTTGATGAGTTGTACAGCCTCACTATAGAACCCAGAAAAGCCAGGAAAATCGGCTTTCCACTTTCAGCTGAATTGGTCGAACGCGAGCGCATCATCACCTACGGCACCATTAAGGCTTGTCAGTTTGCTTTGGAACATGGTGTGGCCATGAACATTGCCGGAGGCACTCATCACGCCTATACCGATCACGGAGAAGCCTTCTGTATGCTCAACGATCAGGCGATTGGGGCCCAGTATTTACTTCAAAATAAATTGGCCAAACAAATCCTCGTTGTAGATTTGGATGTGCATCAGGGCAATGGTACTGCAGAAATTTTCCAATATGATGATCGGGTGTTTACCTTTTCCATGCACGGTAAAAGCAATTACCCCTTTAAGAAAGAAGTCTCCGATCTTGACTTACCGATGGAAAATGATTGCGATGATGAACACTACCTGATGGCCCTGAGAAACACATTACCTGGATTGATTGAAAAGGTAAAACCAGACTTTATCTTTTTTCTCTCTGGTGTAGATATTCTAAGCACCGATAAACTTGGGAAACTCGGTTGTACGGTCGCAGGGTGTAAACAACGGGATGAGTTTGTGTTTGAACAATGCCTGAAGTATGAAATCCCTGTAGAAGTGAGTATGGGAGGAGGTTACTCTAAAGACATCAAAACCATTATCAACGCTCATGCTAATACCTATCGTACCGCTCAGTTGATGTTCTTTTGAGAGTGGTTCTTTAGTTTGTGAGTCAATGAGGTCGTGGGGTTTGAAAATTTGAAATGATCAATTAAAGGTATTAGGATTTAGGTAATGGGTTTTAGGAATAGTTCTTCAAATAAAATATTTCTAGATTCGGTATTAAATATTCGACATTGAAGAGTAGTTAGTGAGTTTTGAGCCTTTAAGTTTTAAAAATTTGAAATACCAATTTTGAAATAGGAAATAGTGCGTAGGTTTTAGGGATTAGGAAAAAATCTGATTTAGATTATTAGAGAAGACTTCGATATTCGGTGTTGAGTGTTCGTCATTTTTAGTTTTTGAGTCAGTGAATTTTTATCAAATTTGAAATGACAAATGTCAAATACCAAATTTGAAATCCTAAAGAATGAAATGTTTATTTTTAACCTGATTAAGAATTGAACATGAATCCTATACTAACTCGGCTAAGCCTTTTTATGTCTACCCCTTATCCTTATTTGTATCGACATATAAGCAAAGTTTGGAAAATTCTTGTACTAATTTTTGTTTTGAGCTTTGTATTTAGCTATTTCTTTGAGCCTTTTGAGGTGAATCGAGCAGAACATAAACTAAATTACTTTTGGATTTGCGTGATCCATGCGTTGCTCCCGATGCTTATTGCGATAATTTACTTTTCAATATACAATCGTTTCCTAAAGGATGATAGCAAATGGACCATTGGTAAGGAAGCTAAACATCTTAGTATTTTACTTGTTCTCTTCGGGTTAGGTAGTTTTTTGGTTCGCGATCTGATTTATGATAAACCCGACAATTGGGAGTGGCGATACTTGATCGAAGAACTAAGCAATACTCTTGGTGTTGGTATTCTGATACTCCTTATTGTTTTACCAGTGAACCTGCAACGGCTACAATATAAATATCGTATTGGCGAAAAAACCTTTCAATTTCCAGTAAGCCAAATGACCAATCAAAATAACTGTATTGAAATAAAATCTTCCATTCCCTCGGAAAATTTGGAGTTGGATATTAATAAGTTGATTTACGTAAAAGTAGACGGTAATTACCTAGACCTTTTTATTAAATCAGAAGAGGGTTTAGAAAAAAAGATGATACGTCAGTCCTTAAAAACCCTCAGCAATCAGTTGCAGAATTACCCGCATATCTTTCAATGCCACCGTTCGTATTTGGTCAATCTTAGCCAAGTGCAGAAGGTGTCTGGTAACGCTCAGGGTTTCTCGTTAAGTCTCTATAACGACACAGTCTCTATACCTGTATCCCGATCCAAAATCGAAGCTTTTCAACAGCAGGCACATTTATCTACTTGATCCGTATTGCCATTCGTCACAGGACCTTGTTATTCATCACTCCGCCCAAAAAATTAAGCCTATAAAGCCTAAGTTTGTTTTATTATAAGTAGATAAAAATGCATAATCAAGACAGACGTCACGATATCGATGCCTGGAGAGTGATTGCTATTTTAGCAGTGTATCTCCATCACGTAGGCATGCCTTTTAATGGAGATGAATTTCACATCATGAACGCTTCATCGAACAAGACACTAGATGATCTCATGGTGTTATTCGAGCAATTCAGACTTCCTTTGTTATTTTTAATTTCAGGTGTTGGGACTATCTATGCCTTCAAGAAAAGAACCTGGGTTCAATTTACGCTGGAACGATTTAAGCGCTTATGGGTTCCTTTAATTTTCGGAGTTTTGGTCATCGTTCCACCACAAACCTATTTTGAGCATAAAAATCAATATTCCTCTTACTTCGAATTTTACGCACAGCTGTTTGATCATATAGAAGTGAATCACTTGTGGTTTATAGAAAATCTATTTTATCTTTCACTGGTCTGTATTCCTTTAATTCTTTGGTTGAGGTCAAAAAAATCTAAAACTTTTAGAGAAATCATTCTCCAATTTGGAACCAAAAAATATGGGCTTCTTCTAGGTATATTGCCCTTGCTTATTATCAAAATAGTGAGTAAATCTTATTTTCCTGAGGACTCCAAAGACATTTTAAATCTATCATCTACATTATTTTACGGGTATTTTTTTGTTTCAGGTATTATAATTTCCACTATTCCGCAGCTTTGGAACTCACTAAAGCAGTTGAGAAGATTACATCTTATAATAGCTGTGTTTAGTCTGTCCGTGTTTTATGCCTATTACTTTTTACCCGATAGTTTGGCCTCTAAATATTGGAGTCTTGAAACTCGATGGAACATTTGGTATGGCCTATCCAGTCTTTTAAGCTGGACAGTTTTGATAAGTTTGCTGGGATATGGTCAAATCTGGTTCAATAAGAAAAATAATTATTTACGTCAAGCCAACGAAGCTATCTATCCTTTCTATATACTGCATCAGACCATAATTGTTGGCTTAGCTTATTATATCGTGCAGTGGGATGTTTCTATCGGGTTAAAAATGCTCGCCCTTCTACTAAGCTCACTGCCATTAATACTTTTGATTTATCGATTGTTGATTTACCCCTATAAAATCCCAAGACTAGTCATGGGGATGAAAGCAAAAGAAACTCCAAAACACGAATAGTTTTGAATTAGTTAAGAACAGCTAACCAGGCAGTAGGAGGTAGGTTTTAGTAGTTGGTGAGTTTTTGAGTCAGTGAGTTTTTATCAAATTTGAAATACCAATTTTGAAATTGGAAATAGTGGGTAGGCTTTAGGGATTAGGAAAAAATCTGAAACAATACCATTTAGATTATTAGAGAAGACTTCGATATTTGGTGTTGAGTGTTCGATATTTTTAGATTTTGAGTCAGTGAGTTTTTAAGGAAATAAAG
>CAZOAD010000100.1:0-6092 GCA_964577705.1 uncultured Mesohalobacter sp. | reverse complement strand
GAAATTTGTATCGAGAATAAGAATTTTTAGATGTGAATGGGTTCTCGATACAATTTTTTTATCAAAAAATCACTCGAACAGACATAATGCTATCTATTTCAATTCAAAATGCACAAGGTTTTTTTTCTAATTCTTTTTGATAGGTATTTTAGATCTGAAATTAGTTTCCTTTTCCACTTATCCACAATCTATAATAGTAATGTTCTTTTTTTTTAAAATTTAAAATTAATAATGATGATGATTATTGTGCGTTCATAACTGGAAAACTTTTATCACATCTATTTTGATTTTTAAAAACTTGATTTTATCCACAATTTTTAAGTTCCTAATTTTAGATTAAAGCTTTGATTTTCATGTGATATTAAAATAGTTATCCACAATTTTAATATTCCTTTACACAGTTTTTACAGAACAACTTTTTTACACCTTCCTGTGGATAACTTTAAAAAAGGAACGCAAAAGTTTTTCGAAATTTGGGTTCTAAAAATTTTGTTAAATCAGATTTTTATCTATCTCCTTTTTTAGTTTGAAATACAAAATAGTTTAGCCTCTTTTTTTACCTAAGTTATCCACAATTAATTAAAAACTTCAGTTAGTAAAATCACTCCTATTTCAAAGTTATCCACAATTGTGAATTACTCTCTCTATAAGCTTTATAAAGCTCTGTAGGTCAATGCCAAACGTATAAAATACATCTTACTCCTTTGATTAGTGAATTATACCTTAACTTTGTTTTGTCTATCTATAAATTCTATTCTAATGACAATATCTATTGGCAACGATCACGCCGGAACTTCCTACAAAAATGAAATACAAAAGTACCTTACTTCTCAATCTATCCAGGTTGTGAATCACGGAACCAATTCTGAGGAGTCTGTAGATTATCCCGATTTTGTGCATCCCGTGGCCGAGGATGTGGAAAAAGGAACGTCAGATTTGGGTATCATTATCTGTGGAAGTGGAAATGGTGCTAATATGACTGCCAATAAGCATCAGGGGGTGAGATCTGCCTTGTGTTGGAATACAGAATTAGTGGCTCTTGCTAAGCAACACAACAATGCCAATGTGCTGAGCATACCCGCCAGATTCGTTTCTATAGAAGAAGCCTTAGATTTTGTAAAAGTGTTTTTAGAAACCCCTTTCGAAGGAGGTCGTCATGAAAGAAGAGTTGATAAAATCGCCTGTCAATAATTTATTTTGAGCCACTCCCATTCACATCAGAGATCACAGAAAAATTTACTTTTTTCTATTTTTCTTAATATTATCATTACCGTTTCTCAGGTTATTGGTGGATTTATAAGTGGAAGCCTTGCTTTACTTTCAGATGCACTTCATAACTTTACAGATGTTGTATCTCTTGTCATTACTTATGTAGCTTCTAGATATTCTGGCAAGAATGCTACAACTCATAAAACCTTTGGTTATAAGCGGGCCGAGATTATCGCAGCTTTTGTCAATGCTTCTAGTCTTATCATCATCGCTGTCATTCTTATTAAAGAAGCTGTTTTTCATTTTTTTGAGCCTACCGAAATCAATTCTAATCTGGTGATTTGGCTTTCTGCCCTTGCAATTGTTGGTAATGGCATAAGTGTTCTTCTTCTATTGAAAGACAGGAAATCCAATATGAACGTGGCTTCAGCCTATCTTCATTTACTTTCTGATATGCTGGCTTCAGTAGCAGTGCTTGCCGGTGGCTTGCTGATGAAATTTTATGGCATATACTGGATAGATAGCGTGCTTACCTTTGCCATTGCTGTTTATCTTATTGTTGTTGGATTCAGACTTTTTAGAGATTCTTTTAAAGTTTTGATGCTTTTCACTCCAGGTCATATTCAGATAGATGAGCTCGTTACTAAAATAAATTCACTTCCGCTTGTTAAACACATGCACCATGTACATATTTGGCAACTGAATGAAGATGAACTGCATCTGGAAGCTGAAATCGATTTTGAGGAAGATATTACCTTGTCCAAATTTGATGAAGTTTTGGAAGATATTGAAAAGATTCTTCTCTCGGAGTATGGCATCAATCACATTACCATTCAACCAGAATTTAATAAGCCCGATAATAAAAACATTATAGTCCAAGACTAATGACACCAAGCATTTTACTTTTTTCTGAATTATCTACAAGACAACTTTATGATGTTCTCCAGCTTAGGTCCGAGGTCTTTGTGGTGGAACAGGATTGTGTGTATCAGGACATCGATGGATACGATGATAAAGCTTATCACGTGCTGTTTTACGATGAAGAGGTGCTAGTGGCTTATTCCAGAATATTGCCTGCCGGTGCTTATTTTGATCAGTTAAGCATAGGGAGAGTCATCGTTAAAGAAACGCATCGCAGTCGAAAGTTAGGTCATGAATTAATGAAAAGCAGCATTGACTTTTCCTTAAAAACCTTTCCAAAATCACTGATTAAAATCTCTGCCCAGCAGTACTTGATCAAATTTTATGAAAGTCATGGCTTCGTCATTTCCGGGGAAGGTTATCTGGAAGATGGTATTCCTCACATCAGCATGATCCTTCAGCAGGAGTAATCCTTTTGTGTCTAGTTATACCTTGATCAATCTAATTTATAAACGCCCTAAAATCGTCTGATAGGCTTTGGTATCGTTTAAAGTTTTAATTGCTTCCTCGATAACTTCTCCTTCATTGGTATAATAGGTATAAACGGCTTCATCATAGCCTAGCTTTCTTAAAATACCTTCATTGATTAACTTTTGAATGGTCTTAGCTTCTGTTTGAAAGGCTTTCTGCTTTTCTTTATTCAATTGCTTCTGAAGTTCATTTATAGAAGATTGAATGGGTTTTAAATAGTCTTCTGAAGTCGCCACAGATTTTAATTCTTCAATTTTCTTATCGGTTTCAGACTTAAAGCTGAACTCTTTTTGATCGATAAATTTTTTAAAATCATCCATCAAATTATTGTTTAATTCAAAATTTTCCAGAGTCAAATCTTTGTTCTGGTTGACATAATTCACCGTAAAATCGAAAATTAAATTATCAGCTTTTAGTGCTTTTACCAATTTGCTTTCTTCCTCAATACTCACTTCAATATCTGGTTTTATCCCTCCACCGTCATAAACACTTCTGCCGTTTTTGGTTTTAAATTCGGTGTACTCAGTTTTATCCTTTCTGATGCTTTTCCCATCCAGATAATCCAAAGCTTGAATACATCTGCCACTTGGGGTGTAGTACCTTGAAATGGTGATTTTGGCCTGAGTACCGTAGTTCAATTTTTTAGGCCGTTGAACCAGTCCTTTACCATAACTTCTACTTCCAATAACCACCCCACGATCCAGATCCTGTAAACTTCCTGAAACAATTTCACTAGCTGAGGCTGAATTCTCATTGATCAAAACAGCTACTGGAATTTCAGTATCGATGGCTTTGTTTTGGGTGGCGTAGGTTTGGTTGTACTTATCGATTGCCGATTTGGTAAAGGTGATAGTCGTTCCCTTTTCAATAAATATATTACTAACGTTTACTGCCTCGGAGAGCAATCCGCCGGGGTTATTTCTCAGGTCCAAAATGATTTGAGTTGCACCTTCCTCCTTCAATTTTTGAACCGCTTCAATGACTTCAGAAGAAGCAGATCGGGTAAATTGTGAAAGGACGATATATCCTGTGTTGTTCTCTAAGAGTTTAAAAAACGGAACTGCTTTTTCCTTAACGACTCCTCTTTTTAAAGTGATGATTTTTTTAGTAGAATTTCGATTCAAATTCAGTCTTACTTCACTATCCGGAGCCCCTTTTAATAATTCACCTGCATCTTCGTTATAATCTTTGACTTCAATATCCCCAATCCTGGTGATTTCATCTCCAATTTGAAGTCCCGCTTTGTCCGCAGGAGAGCCTTGGATTAAATTTTGAATGACAATCGATTCTGGAGTGGTAATAATTTCTGCACCAATTCCTGTGTAAGATCCGGAATTACGTATTCGAGCATTTTGGATTTGTTGTTCATCCCAGTACACTGTGTAGGGGTCAAGATCTTCCAGCATCGCCTCAATTGCCGTATTCATGAGTTCTGCAGGATTCACTTCATCTACATAATTCATATTGACTTCCTTGTAGAGGTTGGTGAAGATTTCAATCTGTTTGGCGATCTCAAAAAAATCGTTCTTATACGTTGTAAATCCGTAAGTTGTCAAAGCAACTATGGATGTGAGGAGTATGAGCTTTATGCGTTTCATTTGATCTTCTTTAAAAGCGTTTTTACAAGGGCGTGAAGTTGTGCTGAAGGCAGCTTGACTTTCCCAATAAAGATAATCATTATGGCATAGTTTGCTTCGGTGTCTGCCAAGTTTTCTTTATTCAACCGATAAGCCTCCCGCAATTGCCTTTTAATACGTATGCGATCTACTGCTTTTTTGAAATTTCGTTTAGAAACGCTCACCCCAATCTTATGCGTTTCGTTTTCAAACTTCACATACCGTATCAGGATAGGATAGGATTTGATGGTTGCTCCTTCTTCGAAAACTTTTTTGATCAGTTTCCTGGATTTAAGTTTCTCCTTTTCTGGATATGTAAAGGCTTTCAAATTCATTTGCTTAAACTAAAAAGCAACACCTTTCTTGAAAAGGTATTGCTTTGAAATGATAAAGGGTTTTATTTTATTTTAAAGCATCTATACCCGGAAGGCTTTTCCCTTCCAGCATTTCCAGCATAGCTCCGCCTCCGGTAGATACATAGCTTACTTTGGTATCAAAACCAAATTTCTTGGCTGCAGAGACGCTGTCTCCGCCTCCAACAAGTGAAAAAGCACCTTCTTTAGTAGCCGTTGCAATAGATTCAGCTAAGGCTATTGTACCTTTAGAGAACGTATCCATTTCAAAAACACCAAGAGGTCCATTCCAAAGAATAATTTTGGACTCTGCAATCACTTTGGCAAAGTTCTCCCGGGATTGTGGACCTGCATCCAGTCCCATCCAACCCTCAGAAATGTTTTTAATGTCTTCTATTTTGGTCTCCGCATCATTATCAAATTCCTGAGTGACAATAGAGTCAACAGGCAGATGAACCTTCACATTTTGTTGTATTGCTTTCTTGAGAATGTCAAGAGCCATATCTTGTAAATCGTCTTCTACAAGGGACTCACCAATTTTTCCTCCCTGAGCTTTGATAAAGGTAAAGGCCATACCCCCTCCGATGATCAGGTGATCTACTTTGGGCAATATATTTTCAATCACAGTAATTTTTGAAGATACTTTAGCGCCACCAAGTATGGCGGTCACTGGTTTCTCTGTTGAGTTCAAGACCTTATCCAAACTTTCTATTTCCTTTTGAAGCAGAAGACCCATGGCTTTATCTTCAAAATATTTGGCTACTATGGTGGTAGATGCATGTGCTCTGTGAGCAGTTCCAAACGCATCATTTACATAGATATCTCCGAATTTTGATAGTTTTTCAGCGAATTCTTCATCTCCTTTTTTCTCCTCCGGATAGTAGCGTAAGTTTTCTAACAATAAAATTTCTCCCGGGTTTAAGGCTTCCGCTGCTGCTTCCGCTTCTTTTCCAATACAGTCTTCAACAAACTTCACCTTAACACCCAGTACATCCGATACTGCATTGACGATGTGTTTTAAAGAATACTTCTCTTCCTTGCCTTCAGGTCTCCCCAAGTGAGACATCAGTATAGCACTTCCGCCATCTTCAAGAATTTTTATGATCGTTGGTTTAGCGCCTTCTATTCTACTTTTGTCTGCAACTTCAAATTCCTTGGTTAAGGGCACATTGAAGTCGACTCTTATGAGGGCTTTTTTATCTTTAAAGTTGAAATCATTAATTGTTTTCATCTATGCTTATTTTCTGAATTAACTTCAAATTTACTTAATTAATTTTTCAAAAGGCTAATAGCTTTGCTATTTTAGCCACATGACTTTCGATAGTATATTAGGACTAGACCATCTCAAAAGCCATTTGAGAAATAGCATTACCAATAATCGGGTGCCACATGCTCAATTATTCACAGGATCCACAGGTTCAGGTACTCTTCCTATGGCCATTGCATTTGCCAGAGAGTTGATGATTTACTATTCTTCAGATGCCCGTTCCTCTTCTATTTCAAGCATGATGAATCAGCTCAC
>CAZOAD010000099.1:0-6204 GCA_964577705.1 uncultured Mesohalobacter sp. | reverse complement strand
ACTCATGGGGAAAGGCTTGATATTTCTAAAAAAATCAATTTCAGAAGTAGCATCCTCAAAATCTTCTTTATCAACTTGTTTTTGAAGAGCCGATAAGGTCTTTATACATAAGTTTATGCCGTCATCAGCCTTCTTTAAATCAGGTTTATCTGACTTAATGATAGTTTCGATCTTCTCTCCAAATGTCGACATAGCCTTCTCAAACATGAGATTCGTTTTAAATGAAAACAAATAATACCGTTGCTGCGCTTTTTTCAATATGGCTTTTTAAAGGGGCACTATTAAAATCTGTATTTAGTCTAATCTTTCCTTAACCAGTCTAAGGCCTCTAGTGCAAAATTGTCACGGGCTTGTATGTAAGCACACTTCTCGACAATTTTTGCACCTACTTTACGCTTTTCAAATCCAGCGGTTAGTCCAAAATCAATTCTGGACTGGCTTAGGTCTTTGGCTCTAAGTATGGTTTGGAATAATAGCTGCCTATACACATTGTAGGTTCTTGCATAATTATAATCCATGCCTACAATGGCTGGCGCATAGATAGCATTTGAATTTTTGTAGCAGAACATAACTCCTGCTAATGTTCGCTCAGTGTCTTTTAAATACAATGAGATAAATTCCCATTGAGGGGATGAATTCATATGCTCAAATAAAGCATAAGGATAACTAAAGGTGTTTAATCCAATGTTATTAGCTTTTACAGCTTGGTAAAGTTGAAAGCTTTTGTCCAATTCAGTTTTTGAAAGCTTCTGTTGGATCTGGATTTCAACCTGGTCACGGTAAGCTTCAATATCATCTCTATAATGCTTTCGTGATCGCTTACTAAGGGTATTGACATATTCCTCTTGACTATTCCAATTAAAATTAGAATATACGGCAGACTCTGGCATTGCCACCTGTACAAATCCCTTTTTATGCAAAAAGGATTTTATGGACTCATTTTTGGTTGGGAAGTCTCTGAGGATAACGTATTGAGCATTTAAGCGCTTTTCTAATTTTTCTAGTTGGTCTAAGAATAAATTAAAGGCCTCTTTCCAATAGGGAGAATCTTGACGTAAATAAAGATGATCTCCTTCAGTGATCATTGAGCCTAAGCAAAGACAGGTACTGGTATGATAATAAGGTTTATCTTTTCTGATCTTTTCGATGGCCATGGATACAGATGGAGGCGCGAGCATATCCTCTTTCCAAAGTCCAAAGGACATAAAGGTGGCTAAGACACAATTTTGGTTTTCATCCTTAACCACATAATAATAAAACTGATTATTATGTTCTCTATACTCTTGATCGCTCATGATCTTTTCTAAATCTCTTAACCCATTCCAATCGTAAAAGCCATTTTTTCCGACCGTAGTGTTCCATAATTCAGGTTCGATTTCTGTAATAGACGAGAAGGTCTGTAAGTTGAGTTTTGAAGATTGAACCTTAGATCGGTAAGTAGGTTTTGTCCTTTTTCCAAAGGCAAAATGTACACGTTCTAAGGTGGTTCCTGTCTCCTCTAAGGCTTTAGGGAACTCTTCAGCTAAAGCATCTGTAAGTGCTTTGATTTCTTCCTTTTGATTATGCCTAGAGATGGTAATTCGCATCCCCGTATTCTTTACCGGAACAGCAGGAAAAAAGCCGATGTTGACATAAAAGCCTAATTTCATAAGTCTGTTCATTAGATTAAATCCTGTTTCTGGCATACCTGCTCCAATATAAAAGACGGGAGAATCATTATCAACGATTATCGGTAAATCTGTTTGGCTAAGACACTGATTGAAATACGAAATACGTTCTGCAAGTTCATCTTGCAGCGTATAGATCTCATCGCTCAGATGGATTTTTGCAGAGGCTATTGCAGCTCCTACAGATCCAGGTTCCAATTGTACGGAGAAGGTGAGGGGACCGCCGAAATTTTTGACGCGTTGTTGAATTTTCTTATCCTTACAAACCATGACAGCTCCACTGGCTCCAAAGGTTTTACTCATGGTACCAAATAAAATCACCTGGTCTGGTAATTTTTCTAAGACACTCATCACATAGCCACTACCATGTTTTCCTTTCCAGCTCATACCATGCACATCATCAAAATAGATGTGAAGTTGAGGATATTTATCACAAAGCATCATTAATTCTTCGATTGGAGCATAGTCTCCAAACATAGAATACATGCCATCGGCCATATACCAAATCTTATGACACTTGGATTGAAGTTTTTTAATCTTATCCTCCAGCATATCTAGGTTATTATGCCGGATCATCTCAACTGGAACGGACCTCAGTTTTAAAGGAGCAACTGCACTTTGCAAACTCCAATGGACTTGGTGGTCCAGAATGACCCCATCGCCATCATTAACAACTGATGGTATGACTCCGAAATGTCCCAGAGTACTGTTTTTTGTTATGACTATCGGGTGACCGTATATTTCAGTCATCAAGCTTTCTAATTCTGCATAAAGCGGATGTGATATGTAAGACTTTGAAAGAGGGAATTCTGTTCCGTAATTTTGAATGGCCTCAATAGCCCCTTGTTTTAATCGCTCATCTTGTTCCAGTCCTAAATAGCCTGTGGTCCCAAAGTGGAAAAGCTTTTTGCCTTTGATTTGCACTTGACGACCATTCATATAATCTCCTTCGGCATAAAGATGAATAGCTCCTGATTCTTTCGCATTGGTCATCACCGATACCACAGTATCGAGTAAGTTGTTGTGTTTAATTTTTGCCATATTCCTAGAGTTTAGTCTAGTGAAACTATAAAAAGATTCTGGTAGTCAGATGTTTAGATAGAAAATATGCCTTAGAAGTCAAATCCTATATTTTAAAGTCAAATGCTTTCAAATGCTACCAAAATATGCGGTGTGCCACGATATCTTCATGTATATATTAAGTAATCGTTATTATTTTTTTATTTAAATTGTAGCAATAATAGGGCACATTCCATGAAAAGAGGAGAAAAGTATGCACACTTCTGGATAGAAGAGGGCATTCTGAATTTTGTTTATAAACCAAATGCTGTAATTGATCTCGAAGCAGCTAAGGCCGTTGTAAAAGCAAGAATTCGTTTTCAAAACGAAATCTCTTATCCCATACTTTGTGACATCAGACAATTAAAATCAGCAAGCAAGGCTGCCAGAGAATACTTAGCTGAAAGCGGGTGTCTCAAAGCTCTTGCCGTTGCTATTGTAATGGAGAGCGCGTATTCAGGAACATTATATAAAGCATATGTCAATATCAGTAATCCCTCAGTACCCACTCAGGGATTTAATACTATTTCAGAAGCTTTAAATTTCTTAAATCAATTCAAATAGACTCCTTTAAACTTATGCAGTTATGTCTACCACAGATTTTAAAACTAGAGTTCATCAAATTTTAGAGTTTATAACTGAAATCACTCTTGGCAATTACACGTATACGTTACCCCTAAGAAACCAAAAAGATGAATTAGAACAAATCGCAGTATCTCTGAATACGATGGTTGAAGAAATTGATACAGCAGTTCATCAAATTAACCATGAAAAAAGCAAAGAGGTTATAGAAAATATAGTTTTTAACCTCGATTGTAATTTTCATATTACCTCTTATTCAACAAATATCAAAGATATTCTTGGGTACTCTGATCTGGAGATTTTAAATAGGCCTGTCAAATTTTTAATCAACGGCGACTCCAACATACCTGAAGACTTGCAAGGCCTTTTAGAACATACTTTAGAGAACGAACCTCCATTCAGAGTTGAGTTTAAGCACCGTGATGGCCTTCAATGGAGTGGTTTAGGACGACTTTATGTAATGGTGTCCGAAGGTAAGAAAACATATAGCTTATCAGTGTTTAAGACTGTTTATACCAATGATAAGTTCAACTCAGGCTTAAGTAATAAGCCTCGGTCTTCTACTTTTCCTAGTGAATACCGAAGTTTGTTATTGCAAGACCAACGGATTTTGGTGAGAAAACTGCATCAATATGTCATGGAACGCCTGGACAGGCCTTTACCGAAAATATCTATCATTGGTAGAGAAATAGGCTGCAGTGTCAGCAAGATTAAGACCATTTTCAAACGCTTTTATGGAGATACTATATATGCTTACCATAGAAAAAAACGCTTAGAAAAAGCCCGTACTTTAATTGAAGATACCAGTACGCCTTTAAATGAAATTTCAGAAGAATGTGGGTTCTTAAGTCAGGCGCATTTTTCGAGAACATTCAAAAAAATGTACGGTATACCTCCTTCTCAAATTAGAAAGTTTTAAATCAAAAACCTATCCAGACAAATTCAAATCCTTTAAAATCAAATCAAAAGCTATTAAAAGTTTAACCTTTATGCTCTCGAAATAGGGTATCAATGAAATGGAAAGGTTACATATATCAATGGATTAGGTTCGCGTTCATCGTGTTGATGATTTATGCGGCCATAACCAAATTGATGGATTTTACTCAATTCTACAATGATCTTTTAAATAGTCCAGTCTTTGGAAATAAACATCTAGTCCGATTCGTTTCAGCTTTTGTTCCGATTATAGAGTTGGGGATTGCTGGGCTTTTGATATCTGCAAAGTATAAAGAATTTGCGATGTATTTAGCCTCTGGTCTCATGCTTCTTTTCTCGATTTACATCATCTGGATCATGGAGTTTAGTGCGGATGTACCTTGTTCCTGTGGTGGGATCATCAATAATCTGACCTGGCAGGAGCATCTCCTTTTCAATAGTGGATTTCTTCTATTAGGGATCTTGGGAATTTACATTCAAGCTAATAAGCAAAGAAATTTTTATAAAGAATAGTATTGCGCAATACTTAGAGCGCCTAAAGCCTTAAAGTAAGGTCTAGGCATATTGTTTAATTTAAATTTTAATATGATGAAAAATTCAAAATTTTTAACGCCCATGTTGGCATTCGTAATGGCCGTAGGAATGGCATTTGCTAACAAGGCCAATGTCCAGACTAATGGCTGGATCAGTTTAAATGGCACGGCCACTCAGCTTAGTGCAGACCCTTGTGATGGAACTGGGTCTTCTGATTGTAAGGTAATTTTTGAAGGGGATGAACAACAAAGAATTTTCGATGTTTATACCGATCAAAGTTTGCAGACTTTTAAAGAGTCACCTACAAACAATCCTTACGTTCTTCCTGGAATGCCACAGTAGGTTAAGTGAAGCCCCGAGTCAATCGGGGCTTTTTTAATTGATTTAAGTTGACGGTAAAGCAATGAACTTGTTTTTATTTGCTTCAATAAAAAATTCTTTAGCCATTGCCTTAATATCTTTAGGGCGTATAGATTCTAGATAGTCTTCAAATTCCTTTTTCTGTGGTGGCATTAAATTAAACTTATAATAGTTGTAAAGCACTTTCATTGATAAAGATGAATTACTATCCCAGTTTTTTCCAAATTTAGTTTTAGGAATATTGCTTTTTATTTCGTTTAACTCTTCTTCGCTTATTGTTCTTTTTTCTAACTTACTTATAATTTTCTTTACTTCTTTAGAAATATCGTCAACTTGCTCTTCTAAAGTTGGAAAGAAAAGTGAAATACTAGCCTGATTAGATTCTTTATGGTAGTAATACGTAACTGTCCAGAAATACAAAGCTTTGTTTTCGAAATATCTAATAGGTGATATTCTATTACTTAAAGATTTCTCTAAAATATAGGCTTTAAGTTGGGTTTTCCAATCTGATCCATCAATTTTCTTTACATATTTAAATGCTAAGAAAGCATTTGCATTGGGAATGGATGACACTTGAATTTTATTAGAAGGGTCTATTTTCTTTGATGAACTTGTTGATGTTAAGTTTTTTGAAACTTGTTCTTTTTGAGAGGTTTCACCAAAAATATTTGTGATGTAAGGGAGAATTTGTTCAGCTTTATAAGAACTGCTTATCAAGATGGTAAAATTATTTGGGTTACCAAAAATCATATCATAGGTTTGATAGGCGTTTTGCATAGTGATTTTATTTGATGCTTTATATTGCTCCGATATTCCTAGGTTATTTCTGGATACCCCAAGCCTCTGATCTACCTGAGCCTTGGTATCAGAAAAGGTCCTACCTATACCTGGGTTTAAATATTTCCTCCATTGGTTAAGTTGCCAATCTTTAAAGGCTAAACTATCCTTTCTCGGTGGGTCGAAGTGATCTTGAAGAAGATCAAAGAAGACGGCTAGATTTTGACCACTCAATTTTCCTTTTATACCGCTTTCGGTGTCAGTGACATAAGACGATAACTTTTGAACT
>CAZOAD010000098.1:0-6211 GCA_964577705.1 uncultured Mesohalobacter sp. | reverse complement strand
CTGCAAGTCCTTTACGCGCACCGTGAGTAGAAATAAAATATTCTAAAATTGAAAGCCCTTCTTTAAAGTTAGAAAGAATTGGGTTCTCAATAATCTCACCACCTCCAGCATTAGATTTCTTAGGCTTGGCCATAAGACCACGCATACCAGTTAACTGACGAATTTGTTCCTTAGATCCACGAGCACCTGAGTCTAACATCATGTATACAGAGTTAAACCCTTGTTGGTCTTCTCTAATTCGCTTCATGGAAAGCTCTGTTAACTCAGCATTGGTAGAAGTCCAAATATCAATAACTTGATTATAACGCTCGTTATTGGTAATAAGTCCCATATTATAGTTGGCCATAATACCGTCAACTTCTTTGTTAGCAGCTTCAATCATTCCGTGTTTTTCCTGTGGAATAATGATATCTCCTAAACTAAAGGACAATCCGCCTTGGAAAGCAAACTTATACCCTAAAGTCTTAATTTCATCAAGAAATTCAGCAGTTTCTGGGACACTTGTTACCTTTAAGATCTTACCGATGATATCTCTTAAAGATTTCTTTGTCAGTACTTCATTAACGTATCCAGCAGCTTCTGGCACTTTTTCATTGAAAAGAACCCTACCTACAGTAGTTTCAATGATTTGTGTTGTTAGCTCACCTTCTTCGTTAAAATCTTTTGTTCTAACTTTTATGCCAGCATTTAAATCAACTTTTTTCTCGTTATAAGCAATGGTTACTTCCTCTGGAGAATAAAAAGTCAATCCTTCTCCTTTTACCGGTACCTCTTTAGTAGACTTTCTGTGCTTAGTCATGTAATAAAGTCCAAGAACCATATCTTGGGATGGTACGGTCACAGGTGAACCATTTGCTGGATTAAGGATATTATGAGATGCCAACATTAAAAGTTGTGCTTCTAAAATAGCCTCTGGTCCGAGTGGCAAATGCACAGCCATTTGGTCACCATCGAAATCTGCATTAAATGCAGTACATACCAATGGGTGAAGCTGTATAGCCTTACCTTCAATCAGTTTTGGCTGGAAAGCCTGAATACCTAATCTGTGTAATGTAGGAGCACGGTTTAATAGAACTGGATGTCCTTTCAAAACATTCTCCAAGATGTCCCAAACTACAGGCTCCTTTCTATCTATGATTTTTTTAGCGGATTTTACCGTCTTTACAATTCCTCTTTCAATTAGCTTTCTAATGATGAAAGGCTTGTAAAGCTCAGCTGCCATATTTTTTGGCAATCCACATTCAAATAATTTTAATTCTGGACCAACGACAATCACCGAACGTGCCGAATAATCTACACGCTTACCAAGTAAGTTTTGACGGAAACGTCCTTGCTTACCTTTCAATGAATCAGACAATGATTTCAAAGGTCGGTTAGAATCTGTTTTAACAGCAGATGATTTACGTGTATTGTCAAACAAAGAATCTACAGATTCCTGTAACATACGTTTTTCGTTACGTAATATTACTTCTGGAGCCTTTATCTCTACCAGTCTTTTTAAACGGTTATTTCTAATAATTACACGTCGGTAAAGATCGTTTAAATCTGAAGTAGCAAAGCGCCCACCATCTAGAGGAACTAAAGGTCTCAATTCTGGTGGAATAACCGGAATGGCCTTCATGATCATCCACTCTGGCTTGTTCTCTCTATTTTCGTTAGACTCCCTAAACGCTTCAACAACTTGAAGACGCTTAAGAGCTTCTGTTTTACGTTGTTTTGACGTTTCGTTATTAGCCTTATGTCTCAATTCGTATGACAATTGGTCTAAGTCAATTCTAGACAAAATGTCAATTAGACATTCGGCACCCATTTTGGCAATAAACTTATTTGGGTCTGAATCTTCTAAGTATTGGTTTTCTTGCGGAAGTGATTCTAAAATATTCAGATACTCTTCTTCCGTAAGGAAATCCATTTTTTGAACAGGCTCGCCTTCGGCATTAACTGCAATCCCAGGTTGAATTACCACATAACGCTCATAATAGATAATCATATCTAATTTCTTGGATGGCAATCCTAGGAGATATCCTATTTTATTTGGAAGTGAACGGAAATACCAGATATGTGCAACAGGAACCACCAAATTGATGTGCCCTACTCTATCTCTACGTACTTTTTTCTCTGTTACTTCAACACCACAGCGGTCACATACGATTCCCTTGTAGCGTATTCTCTTGTATTTACCACAAGCGCATTCATAATCCTTTACAGGACCAAAAATACGCTCACAGAACAAACCATCACGTTCTGGTTTGTGTGTTCGATAATTAATAGTTTCCGGTTTAAGCACTTCACCTCGAGATGCCGCTAATACGGACTCTGGTGATGCTAAACCGATTGAAATTTTGTTAAATTTCACTACTGTGTTCTTATCTTGTCTTCTAGCCATTTGTATTTAGTATTCAGTCTCAGTCTCAGTATTGGGTTTATCACAATAAAAGACAAACCGAATACTGCGACCGCATACTATTTTTTATTCTTCTAATCTAATATCTAATCCTAATCCTTTCAATTCGTGCATAAGTACGTTGAATGATTCTGGTAACCCAGGTTCTGGCATTGGCTCTCCCTTAACGATAGCTTCGTAAGTTTTAGCCCTACCTATAACGTCATCTGATTTCACCGTAAGAATTTCACGCAGTGTGCTAGACGCGCCATAAGCCTCTAGTGCCCAAACCTCCATTTCACCAAATCTTTGACCACCAAATTGCGCTTTACCACCTAATGGTTGTTGTGTGATTAATGAATAAGGACCAATGGATCTCGCGTGCATCTTATCGTCAATCATATGACCTAGTTTAATCATATAAATGACACCTACCGTTGCAGGTTGATCGAAACGTTCTCCCGTACCGCCATCATATAGATACGTATGGCCAAATCTAGGTACGCCTGCTTCATCAGTTAACTCATTGATTTGATCCAATGTTGCGCCGTCAAAGATTGGAGTTGCAAAGGTCTTACCTAAGTTCTGACCAGCCCAACCAAGAACGGTTTCATAAATCTGTCCAATGTTCATACGGGATGGTACACCTAATGGATTTAATACGATATCTACTGGAGTTCCATCTTCTAGGAATGGCATATCTTCTTGTCTTACAATTCTGGCAACAATACCTTTATTACCGTGACGTCCAGCCATTTTATCTCCTACTTTAAGTTTACGCTTCTTAGCGATGTAAACCTTGGCAAGTTTTATGATTCCTGCTGGTAATTCATCTCCAACGGAAATTGTGAACTTTTCACGTCTTAATGCACCTTGAAGATCATTCTCCTTAATCTTATAATTATGGATTAAGTCTGCAACTAAAGCATTAGTATGGTCATCCGTAGTCCATTTGCCCGAAGTTAAGTGCGTGTAGTCATCTACTGCATTTAACATCTTTAAAGTGTATTTTTTACCCTTTGGAATGATTTCTTCTCCTAAATCATTGAATATACCTTGAGCCGTCTTACCATTTACTATAGCAAATAGTTTTTCTACTAGAATATTCTTCAGATCATCAAAACGCTTATCATAAGCATTTTCTAGAGCTTCAATATCTTCTTTATCTTGAGCTCTCTTGCGCTTATCCTTAACGGCTCTTGCAAATAATTTTTTATCAATTACCACACCGTTTAATGATGGAGACGCCTTTAAAGACGCATCTTTAACATCTCCTGCCTTATCACCAAAAATTGCACGTAGCAATTTCTCCTCTGGTGTTGGATCTGACTCTCCTTTTGGGGTAATTTTACCAATAAGTATATCACCTGGCTTAATCTCGGCACCAACTCTTATCATACCGTTTTCGTCAAGGTCTTTGGTAGCCTCTTCCGAAACATTTGGTATATCATTCGTTAATTCTTCGTTTCCAAGTTTAGTATCTCTAACTTCAAGAGAGTACTCGTCAATATGAATTGAGGTAAAGATATCATCTCTTACCACTTTCTCAGATATTACGATAGCATCCTCAAAGTTATACCCTTTCCAAGGCATGAAAGCGACTTTCATGTTTCGTCCTAAGGCCAACTCACCGTTTTGGGTTGCATACCCTTCACAAAGTACTTGTCCTTTGGTTACCTTATCACCCTTTTGGACTATAGGTTTAAGGTTTATTGAGGTCCCTTGGTTAGTCTTTCTAAACTTAACTAATTGGTATTCCTTTGTATCACTATCAAAGCTTACCATGGCCTCTTCCTCGGTGCGAGCATATTTGATAACAATCTTCTCTGCATCAACATATTCTACGACACCATCACCTTCGGCATTTATCAACACTCTTGAGTCAGATGCCACTTGTCTTTCTAGACCCGTACCAACGATTGGTGCCTCAGGTCTTAATAGAGGAACTGCCTGGCGCATCATGTTTGATCCCATTAGTGCACGGTTAGCATCATCATGCTCTAAGAATGGAATTAAAGATGCTGATATAGAAGCAATTTGATTTGGTGCAACGTCAGTATAATTCACGTTGGCTGGATCTATAACAGGGAAATCTCCCTCTTGACGCGCAATTACTTTGTCATGCTTTATTTTTCCTTTATCATCTACTTCTACTGTAGCTTGTGCAATCAACATATCTTCTTCCTCTTCAGCACTTAGATATGTCGGTGCATTTTTAATATCAACTGCTCCCTTCTCAACCTTACGGTAAGGAGTTTCAATGAATCCCATTGAATTGACCTTAGCATAAACAGAAAGAGAAGATATCAAACCAATGTTTGGTCCTTCTGGTGTTTCAATTGGACACAAACGACCGTAATGTGTGTAATGAACGTCACGAACCTCGAAGCCTGCTCTTTCTCTAGATAGTCCTCCAGGTCCTAATGCAGATAACCTTCTTTTATGCGTTATCTCTGCCAATGGATTGGTTTGGTCCATAAACTGAGACAACTGATTGGTACCAAAGAATGAATTAATAACAGACGAAAGCGTCTTAGCATTAATCAAGTCTATTGGTGTGAACACCTCGTTATCACGAACATTCATACGTTCTCTAATCGTACGAGCCATTCGTGCTAAACCAACACCAAATTGTGTTGACAGTTGCTCACCTACCGTGCGCACACGACGGTTAGACAAGTGATCGATATCATCGATTTCTGCCTTTGAGTTAATTAACTCAATTAAATATTTTATAATGGTAATGATATCTTCCTTGGTAAGCACCTGCTTATCCATACCGATATCAAGACCTAATTTCTTGTTCATTCTGTAACGACCAACTTCTCCTAATGAATAACGCTGGTCAGAGAAGAATAACTTGTCGATTATTCCTCGTGCTGTTTCTTCATCTGGCGGCTCTGCATTACGCAATTGACGGTAGATATGCTCAACAGCTTCTTTTTCTGAATTTGTTGGGTCTTTTTGTAGTGTGTTATGAATGATGGCATAATCGCCTTGCTGAGCACTTTCTTTATGTAAAAGAATAGTTTTTACCTCGGCGTCAAGAATCTCTTCAATATTCTCTTTATCGATTATAGTATCACGATCCAAAACGATTTCGTTACGCTCTATTGATACCACTTCACCAGTATCCTCGTCCACGAAATCTTCGTGCCATGTATTTAATACACGAGCGGCAAGCTTGCGTCCTATAACTTTCTTAAGTCCAGTTTTAGAAACTTTAACTTCTTCCGCCAGATCAAAAATCTCTAAAATATCCTTATCTCTTTCAAAACCAATCGCTCTGAATAGCGTTGTAACAGGAAGTTTTTTCTTTCTATCAATATAGGCATACATTACGCTATTGATATCGGTAGCGAACTCAATCCATGATCCTTTAAAAGGAATTACACGAGCGGAATACAACTTTGTACCATTAGCATGGAAAGACTGGCTAAAGAAAACACCAGGAGACCTGTGCAATTGTGACACCACAACCCTTTCAGCACCATTGATAACAAAAGTACCACTAGGAGTCATGTAAGGAATAGTTCCTAAATAGACATCCTGGACGATAGTTTCAAAATCTTCGTGCTCAGGATCTGTACAGTATAATTTTAATCTGGCCTTTAAAGGTACACTGTAGGTTAATCCTCTTTCAATACACTCTTCAATAGTATATCTAGGTGGGTCAATAAAATAATCTAGAAACTCTAATACAAATTGGTTACGTGTGTCAGTAATAGGGAAATTCTCCATAAAGGTATTATACAACCCTTCATTTTCCCTTGCTTCTGACTTTGTTTCTAATTGGAAAAAATCCTGGAAGGATTTAATTTGAATATC
>CAZOAD010000097.1:0-6226 GCA_964577705.1 uncultured Mesohalobacter sp. | reverse complement strand
ATGGTGGCTATCGGTATGTTTCTTATTGCTTTGAGTTTGTACGCCCTTTGGCAGTGGAAGCGTGGTCAACTCTTTGAGAAAAAATGGCTGATGTGGACCTTCGTCTTCACCGCTCTATTGCCGCAGTTGGCCAATCAGTTTGGCTGGTTTACAGCAGAGCTTGGTCGACAGCCCTGGGTGGTCTATGGTTTATTAAGAACTTCGGACGCTTTATCTAAAAGTGTACAAGCCAATCAGGTTTTATTTTCGCTAATTCTGTTTTTCATCGTGTACTTTGTTTTGTTTCTCTTATTTGTCTATTTGATGAATAAGAAAATACAAAGTGGACCAGATAGCGATATCGATTTTGATCAGGGAAGTCTTAATAAGGAAATAGCAGACGTAGTCTCAAAAAAATAAAATTTAATTTATGGAAACGTTTTTAGGTATAGATTATCCCACCTGGTGGTTTTTGGTTGTAGGAGGACTTTTCTCGGGCTATGCGATTCTGGATGGATTCGACTTTGGTGCCGGAGCCTGGCATATGTTTTTTAAACAAAATTCAAGTAGAGAAACCGCTTTAAAGGCCATTGACCCCACCTGGCATGGAAACGAAGTTTGGCTGGTGATTGGGGGTGGTACTTTATTTGCTGGTTTTCCTGTTTTTTATGGCACCTTATTTTCTGCCATGTATACCCCTTTTATTCTATTTCTTCTCTTTATCATATTCAGAGGAATCTCGATCAAATTCAGAAATATGGAAGAGATGTTGTGGTGGAGACGAATGTGGGATTGGGGATATTCCATATCTAGCATCATGCTGGCTTTTTTGCTGGGTGTTGTTCTTGGTAATATTTTGAACGGGATGCCACTGGATGAAAATTTTGAATATACCGGACGTGGATTCTTCGAGTTTCTCAACCCATTTTCAATTTTGGTAGGCGTAACTAGCTTAGCCTTGTTTATGATGCATGGCGCGATTTACCTGCTACTTAAAACTGAAGGTAAACTATATACACGCATTCAGCAATTTCTCAAAATTGGTATCGCCTTTTTTATAGTTTCTTATGTGGTCACCACCGGTTATGGGTTCTTTAATCTCGAGCATCTCCTGGTTGTATTTGAGAATAACCAAATCCTTTTTGTAGTCCCATTCCTAGTTTTTTTGAGTATCGCTAATGTTCCCCGACTGGCCAGTAAAAAGAAATACGGCTGGGCTTTTATTTTTACAAGTTTAACTATAGCCCTATTACTGGTGATTGTTGCTTTTGAGTTATATCCGCGTTTACTTTTATCCAACGATGTTGCGGATAACAGTATAACCATTTATAATGCGGCAGCTTCCACCAAAACACTTAAAATTATGATGGGCTTTGTAGCTGTGGGTGGTCCTTTGGTATTACTATACAGTTATTTTGTCTACAGAACGTTTTGGGGTAAAGTAAAATCTGATACTGAAGGCTATTAGTCTTTTTAGCGTAACTCATGTTACTGTGTGAACCTAAATTTTAAATCAAATTTGTATAGCAATTTTGATTTATGATGCGACGTTTGCTCCCCTTTCTTTTTGTTGCTCTGACCTTGAGCAACTTTGGTTTTGGTCAAGAAGCCCAAAGCGAGAAATCGCTCTATGATTCCTTTATTGAAGGTAAGCTGCATGGTGAAGTACGTAACTTCTTTATGAATACCATCAATGAAGGTGAACTAAAGGACTATTATACCAATGCTACAGGATTAGCCTTAAACTTCGAAACAAAACCCTTTTATGGAGTTTCTGCTGGTGCTCAATTTAGATCTGTATTTAAAACCTTTGGAGTTTCATTATCTCAGGAGGAACCTCTGGTAGGGGCAGCCGCCAAGTGGGAGTATGAACTCTACGATCTATTGGAAAAAGGAAAGTACAGAGACATCAATAAAGTACAGGAATTGTATTTGAAATATCAATACAAGGACTCTTACTTTAGCATTGGCCGTATCGAAACAGAATACACACCACTGCTCAATAATAGCGATGGCAGAATGGGTCCATTTGCTCATCAAGGCGCCTGGTGGCATCACCAATGGACTGCCAATTCTAATCTGGATCTTGGGTTGATCAATGCTATTTCTCCAAGATCTACAATAGATTGGTTCTCCTTAAACGAAGGTATAGGCCTTTTTTCTAACGGATTTTTACCCAATGGTGAGATAGCAGACTATAGAAATTATACAAAATCTGAGGGATTGGGTGTTCTCAAGTATACCTATTCTAGGTCTAATTTGAATATTAAGCTTTATGATATTTACATTCATCGTATCTTAAATACAGCATGGCTAGAGGCTGATTATAGTTATAAATCCTGGCGTTTGGGCTTGCAGTATGCTCTTCAACATGGTGCAGAATCTCAAAAGAATTTACCGCTTCAAAATCAATACATCCGCGATGGGGAAAACGGGCAAGTCCTGAGTACTGAGTTGACTTGGTCAAGATACAACTGGACCTTAAGTTTAGCTTATTCGCGTTTATTTGATACAGGTCGTTTTTTATTTCCTAAAGAGCTGGGCCGGGATCGGTTCTACACCTCCATTCCAAGATCCAGGATGGAAGGTTTGGGCAATGCCAATGTAGGTGTGCTTAAAATTGGAAAGGCTTACCCTCAATCCAATCTAGATATCCTCTTGGAAGTACAATCCATTCAAGGTTTAGAACTCGATGAGTTCACTTTCAACAAATACAACAAGGACGAAACAGTACAGGTGAATTCAGTTATCAATTACAGTGCTGATCAACTCTTAAGAGGCTTAAGCTTCGAAGCTCTGCTGGTTTACAGACATAACCTTAATGATACCTCAAATCCCGTTATTTTCAACAGGAGTAATTTCCTTCAGCTCAACTTCATGACTTATTTCAGATTTTAGGAGCTTTTCCCGCTTTCCATGTCAAGTCCTCGCTGGTCTGCTGGTAAAATCCAAATGTCAAAAGAGCTTCCCAGGGTCGCTTTTTTCCATTGTATTTTATGCAGCAGCCCAACCTGCGGGCTTTTCATTACAATCGGGGCTATATTTTCCTTAGTGATCACTAATAATAGAAATTCAATTTCAGATTCTAGATCATTATTTTTTTATTGATTAATAAATTTTAAAGGCATCACTCGAACAATAGTTAAAAGTTTTTTAGCAAACCTAAAGCTGTTCAAATAATAACTAGTTTAACCTAAAATTTTAAAACTATTCTTATGAATGTCGTTAAGCTCTCTGAGGTTAAATTATCCGACTTACAACGTGTTGGTGGTAAAAGTGCATCGCTAGGTGAAATGATTCAAAACATGAGCAAACTCGGGGTCAACATACCCGATGGATTTGCCATAACCGTAGACGCTTATTGGGCATTCATCAAACATAATCAACTAGAAGAAAGAATTAAATCCAGCTTAGCTGGACTTCAGCAGGATGATCTCATCTCGCTCAATAAAACTGGCCTGGAGATTAGGCAAATGATTCGTAATGGTAAATGGCCGCTGGCTATTGAGGAAGAAATCAAAACAGCCTATTCGCGTTTGTCAGCAACCTATAAGCAAGAGTATACCGATGTGGCCGTGCGTTCATCAGCCACCGCAGAAGACTTGCCGGATGCTTCCTTTGCCGGACAACAGGAAACTTATTTGAATGTGCGCGGACCAGAACAGTTATTGATTTCAGTACGAGATTGTTTTGCATCCTTATTTACTGATCGGGCAATTTCCTATCGCGATAATTTTGGATTCGATCACTTTAATATTGGATTATCGGTTTGTGTACAGAAAATGGTACGATCAGATTTAGCTTCCTCCGGGGTTGCCTTTTCCCTCGATACAGAAAGTGGATTTAAAGATGTTGTACTAATCAATGCCTCTTATGGACTGGGAGAAAGTGTGGTACAAGGAAGTGTCTCACCAGATGAATGTTTAATTTTCAAACCTACCCTTGAGCAGGGTTTTGAAGCTATAATTGAAAAAAAACTAGGTCGTAAGCATTCAAAAATGATATACTCAACAGAACCTGGTAAGCTAGTGAAAACCGTTCAGGTAGGAAAAGAACAGCAAAATCAGTTCTGCGTTAGCGATAAACAGCTACTTCAACTGGCTAAGTGGGTCTGCATGATAGAAGCTTATTATTCTAAACTGAAAGGTCACTGGTGTCCAGTAGATACCGAGTGGGCTTTGGATGGACTCACGGGTGAATTGTTCGTGGTTCAAGCCAGACCAGAGACCATCCACTCCAGAGCTAAATCGGATACGCTGGTAGAGTATAAGATCGACAAAGCTGACCAGCCAACACTCAGACTTTCAGGTATCGCTGTAGGCCGGCCGACGTTGTAGGCGATAAGGTAGGGCAGGGGAAGATCCAAAAGATGTATTCCTTAGATGGTCGTGATGGTAGTTTTGATGGTTCTAAATTTAAAGAAGGAGATATTTTAGTTACAGAAATGACAGATCCAGACTGGGAACCGGTAATGAAAAAAGCCTCTGCGATTGTTACCAATAAAGGAGGCAGAACTTGTCATGCGGCAATTGTTGCCCGGGAAATGGGTATTGCTGCAATCGTAGGGACAGAAAATGGAACTGAGCTTCTGAACAATGGGGAGGAGATGACTGTGTCCTGTGCAGAAGGCGATGTAGGGAAAATTTACGAGGGGTTGGTCTCTTTTACTGTAGAGGAAACAAATCTGGATGAATTACCAACCACCAAAACACCTATTATGCTTAATGTGGCTTCACCCGACCTCGCTTTCAAATTCAGTAGAATTCCTAACGCAGGAGTTGGGCTGGCAAGGGAAGAATTTATCATCAATAATTATATCAAAGCTCACCCTTTAGCCTTGCTCAACCATCGTGAACTTAAGGATAGTGAACTTACGGCATCGATTCAGGATCTTATTCGAGGCTATGCCGATGAAGAAACTTTTTTTGTTAAACGACTGTCGTATGGCATAGCGAAAATTGCTTCAGCCTTTTATCCAAAACAGGTCATTGTGCGTTTATCTGATTTTAAGTCCAACGAATATGCTAATCTGTTGGGAGGGAAGTATTACGAACCAGAAGAAGAAAATCCAATGATTGGCTGGCGAGGTGCATCACGCTATTATTCTGAAGCCTATGAATACGCTTTTGGGATGGAATGTAAAGCCATCAAAAGAGTAAGAGAAAAAATGGGCTTGAAAAATGTAACGATTATGATTCCCTTTTGCAGAACAGTGGAAGAACTTCAGAAGGTGTATGAGGTAATGAAAACTTACGGCCTGGAACGTGGAAAAGATGGGCTCAAGGTATTCTTAATGGCAGAACTGCCTTCCAACATCTGGATGGCAGAAGAATTTGCAGAACACATAGATGGTTTCTCTATCGGCTCTAACGATCTTACACAGCTCACTCTGGGTCTTGATCGTGACTCGTCTCTGGTAGCTCATATTTATAACGAAAGGAACCCAGCTGTAAAACGTTCTATAGAAACATTGATAGCTGCAGCCAAAAAAACAGGGACCAAAGTGGGCATATGTGGCCAGGGGCCGTCCGATTACCCAGATTTCGCTCAGTTTCTAGTTGAAGCCGGCATAGATACCATATCGGTCACTCCAGATTCTATGCTTAAAACGATTAGAGCTATCAGCAGTATAGAAAATCAGCTTGAAGCTAAAGCTAGCCCAAATGCCAATTGAGGAGTATAAACAGGTGATTGGTTAATTATTAAAAAAAGTAAGTTCATAATTGAAGGATGATATTGTTGAAACCTTTCAAATGCTTTCACTTACCTGAAGTATAGACCCATTTAAATACTTACTCTAAAACCTTATAGGATTGATTTACAACCATCATGGGGGTAGGATTTTTCTCTGGCATTATTATTGGTAATTTTTAAAAGCTAGCACATACACGAATTCGTTTTGAACCTTAAGCCTGCAGATGATCAATTTGCAGAGCTATCGATTTACTACACCTTTAAAAAACGAATGATGAAACCAAAAAAATATCCTAGCAAGAATTTAAACCGAAAAAAGACGCTGTTCTTTCAGATAGGTCTTATCGCAACTCTGGTCTTTGTATTGATCATAGTTGAGTGGAAAACTGAAGCTGCAACCCGCAATGATCAGGATAGCGTCACTTACCTGATGTTGGAAGCTGAAGAAATGCCCACCATCAAAATTCCAAAAGAGAAACATGAACCCTTACCAGAGCCTAAACCAGTAATTGATGACTACATCGTCGATGAGGAAGCGCCAGAGACAGAGGAA
>CAZOAD010000096.1:0-6338 GCA_964577705.1 uncultured Mesohalobacter sp. | reverse complement strand
GGCAGGATGTATCCCGGCTTTACTGCAGATTCCAGTTTTCTACGCTCTATTTCAGTTTTTCCCTAGTGCATTTGACCTAAGACAAAAAGGCTTTTTATGGGCAGAAGATTTGTCTAGCTATGATGTTATTTACGAATGGGATACTTACATTCCTTTAGTATCCTGGGCTTACGGTAATCACGTGAGTTTATTCCCAATTTTGGCATCGGTAGCCATCTTCTTCTACACGCAAATGACAGCTGGGCAAAACATGCAGCAGAGTTCTCAACCCGGAATGCCCAACATGAAAGTGATCATGTATTTTGCTCCATTGGTGATGCTTGTTTTCTTCAACAACTACGCCAGTGGTTTATCGCTGTATTACTTTATTTCGAATTTGATTACGATAGGCATTATGTTGGTCATCAAACATGTAATTATCGACGATAAGAAGATACTTGCAAAGATTGAAGAGAAGAAGAAAAAGCCAAAGAAAAGAGGCAAATTTGGGAAGAAATTCCAAGAAATTATGGAACAAGCCCAAGAGCAGCAGAAGAAAAAACAAGATAAAAAGTAATTCAAATACTTTGTTATAATAAAAAGGAGTCCAAATTGGACTCCTTTTAGGTTTAAAGCTACACTTTATATTAATTCACATTAATATCTCCATTCATTCCAGAATGTATAGTGCAGATGTAATCATTAATTTCTGCAGCTAAGTCTGCCGTAAGGGTAAAATCAAACTGAGTTCCATCAGTGACAAAATTCACATCAGGATCAGCCTCGAAAGAGCCTTCTGAACTTTGACTCAAGAGAGCCTCTCCAGTCGCATTTCTTAGTTCAAATGGATGTGAGCTTGCACCAGTTATGGTTAATTCGTAACGTGTTCCTTCTGTAAGTGTCCAGGTACTATTATCGGTATTTAAAGGCGTTACATTTTCACCACCTATAATTTCACTCACAAAATATGCAGAAGCTCCACTGTTCTCTACAGTCATTTCTACAACATCTGCAGAAGGCGGAGGATCTAGGTTTAAGTCTGGAAGAATAACAGAGCTTACAACATGCACAACACCATTACCAGCTTGAACATCTGTTACGACAATCTCTATGTCTCTTCCATTTTGATCTGTAATGATTGTTCCGTTAAGTTCAAATGTTTCTCCTAAAGTTTCAACTGTACCCGAAGGTAAATTATTTGATCTTAGGATTGAGCCAGCTATCACGTGTGTATTGAGTACAGAGGTAAGTGTTGGACCTTCTATATCTGCTAAAGTTTCCACACCAAGTAAAGTAAGTAATGCTGCAAAAGCATCATTGGTTGGAGCAAATACTGTAAAGGGTGCTGGAGTTTCAAAAGAGCTTAAAGTACCAACAAAATCTGGCTGATCATCTCTGGTTAAAGCCTGCACCAAGATTTCAAAAGTTGGGTCTGCAGTAGCAAAAGTAGTTACATCAGGAATAGTAATCACTTCATTGACTACATGGACGACTCCGTTGGAAGCCAATAGGTTTGGACCCGTTACTGTCGCTAAATTATTTAAAGTAATTTCGGTTCCTACATTAACGTAGAGGCTCAAATTATTTTCATTCCCTGTAAATTGTTCAGTAGCTAACGTAGTTAAGTATTCAGTTTGCAAATCTGAAGACTCTGCGGCACCTTCAACAACGTGATTCAATAAAATATTAGTCACTTCTTCGGTTGTCAAACTCGACGTATCAATATTTCCAAAAGCCGTGTCGGTTGGGGCAAAAATAGTATAGGTTGAGGAATTTAATGCATCATTTAAACCTGTACTCACCAGAAGATCCTCCAAGATGGTATGGTCAGGACTCTCTGAAATAATTTCAAAGGTAGTAGGCTCACTCGAAATTGGAGTTGCTGCATCATCATCTGAACAGGAACTTACTCCTACAATAAATGCTGTTAATAAAATTAATCGCAATACTGTTTTTTTCATTTTCATAACAATTTTTTTCTAAAGTTATGATTTAAGGAATTCATTTTTGTTTAGCTTTAGTTAAAGTGCATTAAACAAAATAAAAGTATCTTATAGCTTTAACAGTATGGTGTCTTTACTTTAATTGTTTTTGTAATTTTGCAAATCAATTATTTGAAGTATGAAAAGAGTTGTAGTTGGACTTAGTGGAGGTGTAGATTCCAGCGTTGCTGCTTACTTATGTAAAGAGCAAGGTTATGAAGTGATAGGTCTTTTTATGAAAAACTGGCACGATGATTCTGTCACCATCAGTGATGAATGCCCCTGGCTGGAAGATAGCAATGATGCTATGCTGGTTGCAGAAAAATTAGGTATACCCTTTCAAACTGTAGATTTAAGCCAACAATACAAAGAACGTATTGTAGACTATATGTTTGCAGAATATGAAAAAGGAAGAACTCCAAATCCAGATGTGCTTTGCAATAGGGAAATAAAATTTGATGTCTTTATGGACATTGCTACTTCACTTGGTGCAGATTATGTGGCGACTGGTCATTACTGTAGAAAGGATAGCCTTGAAAAGAATGGTAAAACCTATTACAGATTATTGGCTGGAAAGGATCAGAATAAAGATCAATCTTACTTCTTATGCCAGGTCTCACAAAAACAATTAGAAAAAACCCTTTTCCCAGTAGGTGAACTTCAAAAGTCTGAAGTGAGACAAATCGCTAAAGAACAAGACTTGATCACCGCCGAGAAAAAAGATTCTCAGGGACTTTGTTTTATCGGAAAGGTAAAATTACCAGACTTTCTACAGCAAAAACTTCAACCTAAAAAGGGTCAAGTTATTGAAATAGAGTCCTCACACGAAGTGTTTAAAAGTTTAGCAGAAACGGAAAACAGTTCAGGATTAATGGCTCAACTTAAAAAGGATAGCAAAAAGCTAAATTTAAAACCAGAGTATGGTAAAGTGCTAGGTTCTCACGATGGCGCTCATTTTTTTACGAAAGGGCAGCGTAAGGGTCTTGGCATTGGTGGTACCAAAGAGCCACTATTTGTCATCGATACCGATGTTGAGAATAATATCTTATACACTGGCCAAGGTAAAAATCACCCTGGACTGCATAAAAAAGGACTTTGGGTAAATACCGATGAGGTGCATTGGATTCGTCCCGACCTTCATTTAGGAATTGGTGAAACCATGGATGTAAAAGCTAGAATTCGCTACAGACAACCATTGGAAAACGCTAAACTTTATCAAATGGAACATGAGCTTTATGTTATTTTTGAGAACGAACAAACCGCCATTTCAGAAGGCCAGTTCGTAGCCTGGTATCAAGAAGATGAGCTTATTGGTTCTGGAGTAATCGCTTAAAGTAAGATCATGTCACAAAATAGAATTACAGAGTTATTTGATATAGACTATCCAATCATACAAGCAGGGATGATCTGGGCCAGCGGTTGGCGATTGGCCAGCGAAGTAAGCAAAGCTGGTGGTTTAGGAATTATAGGTGCAGGTTCTATGTATCCTGAAGTCCTTCGCGAACACCTTCAGAAATACAAAGCTGCGACATCAAAACCCTTTGCAGTCAACGTTCCAATGTTATATCCGGATCTGGATAAAATTATGGACATCATCATAGAGGAAGAAGTTCCAATCGTATTTACTTCTGCTGGGAACCCTAAAACCTGGACGTCCCATCTAAAATCTCATGGCATTAAAGTGGTGCACGTGGTAAGCAGCGTCAAATTTGCCCTAAAAGCTCAGGAAGCTGGTGTAGATGCAGTCGTTGCTGAAGGCTTTGAAGCTGGCGGTCATAATGGTCGCGAAGAAACCACTACATTTACCCTCATCCCCATGGTTAAAAAAGAATTGGACATCCCACTGATAGCGGCAGGTGGAATTGCTTCTGGTGCAGGTATTCTCGCAGCTATGGTTCTTGGCGCTGATGCCGTACAGATCGGGACTCGATTTGTTGCGAGTGAAGAAGCCTCTTCTCATATCAATTTCAAAAACGAAGTGGTAAAGGCTAAAGAAGGCGACACCAAACTTACACTTAAAGAGCTGGCCCCAGTGAGAATGCTCAAAAACAAATTTTTTCATGACCTGGAAAACCTTTATGCCAAGGCTCCAACCAAGGAAGAACTTCAAGAATTACTAGGAAGAGCTCGTGCCAAAAAAGGAATGTTCGAGGGCGATCTCGATGAAGGGGAGCTGGAAATTGGACAAATCTCCGGACTCATTAAGGATATCTTACCCGCCAAAAAAATAATGGAAACGCTTATTGCTGAATTTGAAGCTGCAAAAATTGAAGCTAGTACGCTTCAGTTTTAAATACTCAGTCCTTTTACTGAGCATCGGTAGCTAAGAATTCAGCTAAGTCAAGAGACTTGATTCCTAAGTCTTTTTGATATTCTAAAAGATAAATAGCGTCATTTTCGTAACCTAGACTAAACTCTTTGTTGACGTAATTAAATTTATTTTCGGCGTATTCCGTAAAGCCTTCTATCTCTGTAGAAGCTTTAAGAGTTTTTGCGTATCCAAGTCTCAAAAGCAAATCCAACATAACGTCAAATCCTCTCATCACATAGCGATTTGGATAAACTCCATGTTTGTTCACATATGGATTAAAATCATCATCCCCAGACTCCAAAAGTTGAGTTTTAGAAATTGAGGGGAATGTAAAATTGAGATCACTTAAGTAATAGTTGGAAATCTCGTCGTCGTAGAACCCATTTCGTTTGGAAGTGAAAAGCTTGATCTCGTAGCCTTCCCTTAGCAAAGATTTTAAATAAGACACAGTAGATTCTGTAACTCCAACAGTTTGTGATTCTAAAATAAACCAGTTCTTCTTTGTTTTATCTAAATGTGGTTTTAGATCAGATATTTGAAGATAATTGGATTCGGTTTGGTTAACAATTTTAAGATCTGGAAACGTATAGGTATATTTCCTTTGAATTGGCTTTGAAATGCTATCAGTTAAAATGACTAAATTCTCATCGGTATGGGTTTTCTGCAAATAAGTAATAAGCACTTCTTGCATCTCTTCATCCTTAGGCAGAGTATTAAACAAGTTATCATATTCAAAGTTAGGATTTACCAAAGGAGAAATCACTGGAACATCATTCATTGATAAATAACTGGCCACAATTTTCAAATTAGGATCTAGAAGTGGACCTACGACAGCTTCATAATCCCTGAAATTTTCATTTAGCAAACTTCTAACGTGAGTAGGATTATTTCGGGTATCATATACATCCAAATCAACATTAATTCCTCTAGTTTTAGCAGAATCTATAGCCATCTGGATGCCTTCGTAAAAGTCTAAGGAGATTCTTAACAAATTACTGCTTTTTAATAAAGACTTCGAACTTATGGTGTCGATCTTCGTTTTATCAATGTTTAAAGGTAACATCAATGCAATACGCTTAGTATCGAAATAGGTCAACTTATCTTCAAGGCTAAATTGACGGTATTTTGTATAACTAACTTCCTCCAGTTGAGGAATTTTTATAACAAGGCCATCGCTTATGCCCTCAAACTTTAAAGAAGGATTGGACTCTATCAACTCTTGCTCGGTAACGTCATAACTTTCAGAAATAGACTTTAGGGAGTTATTGGAGTCTATTTTCAGGAACGAATAGTTTTGATCTTTACGTTGTTCCGGTTCTGAAGGACGCTTAGGTCTTTTTATGGTTAAAAATTGACCTGGCTGAATTTCTTTTTCGTCGATACCCGGATTAAAATCTTCCAGCTGGGTGACGGTTAATCCATACTTTCTAGAAATACCATATTTGGTTTCTTTCGGCAGCACCAGGTGCTTAAGAGTTCCAAACTCAGAATTTTTTACACTTTGATTGATATCTAGGTCTTTGTCCTTAAGCTCGTAAGTGGGTATTCTTAATACATCGTTGTAATCCAGTTCTCGCTCATTCAGAAAGGGATTATAAGTTTTAAGATCTTTAATCTTTACATTATAAGATTTTGAAATACTGTAAAGGGTTTCTTTAGGGCTAACTTCGTAGGCAATCAATCTGACGCTAGGATTCAGCTTAAAGTTTGGTTGAGATGGAACAACCAAAAGTGCGTTTGAAATATCACCTGGATTTTGAAGATTTGGATTCAATTTCTTCAACGTAAATACATCAACCTGAAACCTGGAAGCAACATCCTCAAGACTTTCGTTAGTTCCTACTTCATAGGTTCTAAGGTCTTGCGCACTTAGGCTCAAAACTGAAAGTAAAAAGATGATGCTAGGTAAAAACTTTTTTATTATTCCCATTCTATTGTTGCTGGTGGTTTAGAACTGATATCATAGACTACTCTATTAACGCCTTTAACTCGATTTATTATTTGATTGGAAACTTTTTGTAAAAATTTATAAGGTAAATCGACCCAGTCTGCAGTCATACCGTCGG
>CAZOAD010000095.1:4605-6357 GCA_964577705.1 uncultured Mesohalobacter sp. | reverse complement strand
TTGCGTATGCGTTATTTTTTGATCGATGGCACTTAAAAAATTAGCTATTTTGGTTTGTTCATCTTTACTGGGGAATTTGAATTTAAATTTCTCTAGTTCTTCGTAATTAAGACTATCTCTAACACTACCAGAACAACCAACTTTCACATAATGTTTAAATAGATGTGTCTCTATTAGATTTTCAAAATATTTTAAATGCAAAGTTTTCTTTAACCTGAAAATCACATACATTGGACTTACTATTCCATCTTCATAATCTTTTAAAACTGCTATTGATCCAACATTTATTCTTGAAGGATTATAAGCGATATCAAATTTTTCAACAATTTTGTAGTTCGAAACATTCTTACTTGCAACTCTATGATTATCAAATTGCTCTGATTGTGTTATAAAACCTTTTGTATTACTGACACTTAAAACTCTACTTATTCTTAAGTTTTTATTTCTAACTGATTTAGATATTAAATATTCCCCCAACTTCTTCTCTTCCCAATCTGGAAAATCACTCCCATCACCCTGCTTAAACCGCAGTTGCTGACTAAACAGCTGCTGCATCACGCCTTTTTTGTAGGTCTCTAAGGCCGACACTATTTGTTATAGATAAGCCAGGCTGAGCTTGACCAGTAGCATATCTATTTAGGTCTAGATTTTTTAAAATGTAGAATAGGAAATCTGTATCGAAGTTTTTATCGTGTTTAACAACAACAGCGTGTTCAGTAGCATGAAACTTCCCTTCAACAAGTTTTACGTTACCACATAAAGCTCCTTGACGACCAATTAGAGAATATTTTCCTTCATGAGTAAATGTATCTGTAAAACCTCTTAATCCATTTCCACCATAACATGGATAGTTATAATCTAATTTTTTATCTCTTATTTTTTTTGCAGGTACAAAATCACCTGATTTCATATTAGAAGAATTCCCTAAATTATTTGTTTCCCACCGGTTTTCAAACTCAGGAAAGCGTAATTCAGGTACTTTGGTTTTAGTTGACGTCTTCATCTTAAAACGGCGTGTTTAAGTTCAACTCCTGGCAATAGCTTTCAATTTCCTGATCAACTTCTTTTATGTCTTGATTAAGTTGCTTTAATTCCTGGCTTATTGCTTCCAAGTCTACGGGCTCTTCTTCTTCAAAGGTATCCACATAGCGTGGAATGTTTAGGTTGTAGTCGTTTTCTTCCACTTCTTCTAAAGTTGCCACATAAGCGTATTTATCCACATTTTCACGGGCTTGATAAGTGCTAATGATTTTATCCACATGGGCTTCGGTGAGGTAATTTTGGGTTTTTACCTTTTCAAACTCCTGAGACGCATCAATAAACAAAATATCCTGATCCTGTGGGCGGCATTTTTTAAACACCATAATGCAAGTCGGGATGCTGGTGCCGTAGAAAATGTTGGCAGGTAATCCAATCACCGCGTCCAGCTCGTTTTTCTCTTTGATGATAAACTCTCGAATATGGCCTTCGGCAGCGCCACGAAATAAAGCACCATGAGGTAAGACAACGGCCATGGTACCTTGCTCATCCAGATGATAGAGCATGTGTTGCACAAAGGCATAGTCGGCTTTAGACTTTGGAGCAAGCTTCCCGTAAGGGCTAAAACGTTCATCGCCTAAAAACAAATCGTTAGCGGTCCAGTTGGCCGAAAATGGGGGATTAGCGACAATGGCTTCAAACTTTTGGTCAAAATGCTGTGGTTTTTCTAAGGTGTCTTCCTGGCGAATATCAAAACGCTTGTAATGTACATCG
>CAZOAD010000095.1:0-4565 GCA_964577705.1 uncultured Mesohalobacter sp. | reverse complement strand
CCCATGGTAACCAGCTTAGCCAGGATTTTAGAGACTTGCTGTGGGGTATAAAACTCACCTGCCTTTTTTCCAGCTCCACTGGCAAATTGTGCTATCAGATACTCATAAGCATCACCCAAAACATCACTTTCCGTATCCTGTAATTTAAAATCAATTTTATCCAGGTGCGCCAGGACTTTAGCAATCAAAGCATTTCTAGCTTCAACAGTTTTACCCAGTTTGGTCGAATTGAGATCCAGATCTTCAAAGAGGTTACCAAAGTCATCTTCAGACTCGGTACCCATGGTACTTTGTTCGATATTGTTGAGAATCGCCGTTAAATCTTCAATGATAAAATTGCTTTGGTCCACGGCTTGCTTATTGCCTCGTTTGGCGATTTCAGAAAACAATTCGTTGGGCATAAGGAAATACCCTAGTTTGCCCAAAGCTTCCTCCTGGACGGCCTCCAAATATTCTGCATCCGTGGCTTTATCTGGATCCAGGTTGACGAAATGAAGCTTATCATCTTTTAAAATCTCATCGGCATAGAGATGCATCTTCTCCGATAGGTATTTAAAGAATATAAAGCCAAGGATATAGTCCCGAAACTCATCGGCATCCATTTTGCCACGCAATTCGTTGGCAATATTCCAGAGTTGAGTTTCCAGTTGTTTTTTATGGTCTTCAGACATGTAATGGTGTGTGTTTAATTAAAGAAAAGGCCAAATGATCCTCAGCCTGGCTCAAGACTAAGTAAAACTTACGCTGGGTATATTCCAGTCTAATTTCTGTGATCATTGACTTAGGGTAGTTTAGGATTAAAGTTTGTTCGAATATAAGAACTAGTTCCCATTTATCAAGCTTAGCCGTATGAATTAATCCGTGAATCAACGGCGCCAACGGTAAAAAAAAGTAAATTGAACTGTCCTTTGATGATTCGTTGATTTTGAATTGACTCCTTAAAAAACACGTTCATGAGGATGTCTTAGTCGTTTTCCGACAGTAAGCTGGTATGATGCAATAGGAGAGTAGAGCTATTAGCTTAAATTATTATTTGTCAGTTCTTATGGTGACCATTGGGTTGTGATTTCAGGAATTAAAAATGAAGTAATATTGTTTCCTTAAAACTTGTGTTCAGTAAAATTTCCTGATCTACAGTTACTTCTTTTAAAAAGGCTCGATTAGTTGATTTTGGATGCCTAGCCATAGGCTATTTCGGTCTGCCTTTAATACAGCCTGTTGTTCTTGTATAGGATCCTGCCTGACTTCTAAAAAAAACACAAGGTTTTTGTACTGAGAGGAGTTGTTGACCTGTTTAGGCTCAAATTTTGAAAATAACATCAGTTGTTTAGGCCGGTTTTTGTATCCGTTAAATTAATTTTAATCCATAAACTGTTTTTTAGGATAATATAGTAGGTCATGAATCTAGACTATAAAGAAATGTATTTCGATTTAGGCAATGAATTAGCACAGATGTACAAGCATTTAGACTTTCAAAATCATTGCTATTGGCGTATCGCCCTGGACAATACCTTATCTGCCAAATGGAAGGATGTTATATCAGCTCCTGCTTATAAACATTTAACTGAAGAGCAATTTAGTCATGTGATTGGTTTACTTAAAGAATATAAAGTGGATAATGAATTACTGCTAAAGCACAATATGAGATCCTTAGAGATGAGAGGTAAGCAGTAAAGCTTAAACTTGAATAAGAGGCTGAACCTTTTTTAAACTTAAAATACTTTACAATTTAAGTTCATTTAGGCTTTGGTATTTTTTCACTGACTTAATTGACACCGTATAGGTTTTGATCACTTACATTTCAATCTAAGAGTTATATATCAACTGGGTTGAGCAATTCGATACCAGGAGCATGAATGCAGAGCATTTCTTATAACTTACAGTTCATAGACAAATCAAAATTCTTAAAGCAGCATTGATACGTAAAAAAGAAATTTATCTCAATATAGCCGACTTAGACGATTATCATATTCCGGAAGAAATCAAAGCACTGATGAAGAACTGGTATGTGATCACCAAATCACCTTATAGTGAATCGTTTTACTCGAGTGATCAGATCGACTGGTCTTTTAAGCCGGAAGGAAGTTATAGAGTTTCAGATCATTGGAATTTTACAAGAAAAACAGGTAGAATTCATTGCGTGACAGATAAAGAAGTTATGGATAATGAAGAGGTATGTATCGCCAAGTATAAGGATGGAATCTATAGAGTGATTACCTGCTATAAAATACCTATCGAACCCAAGCCTTAAAGCTTAATTCATCGCAACTTTAAATTGAGAAACTAATGTGGCTCTGATGAAGTTACCTTGCATTCGAGATACAAAAAGTATCACAAAGCTTTGCTAAAACTTAAAATTCAACTTGAAGTTAATGAGGATCCTTTTATATTAAGGTTTTAGCCAAAAACACTTGATTATGGAATTGAATACGAAGATTAAAGAAGAACTAGAAGGACGCATAAAAAGTTTAGAGGATTTTATCGCAGAAAAGGGCGTAGGTTCAAAACAGCTGAGTAAAGCTAAAAAAGTACAGCGCGATGGAAATATCGCTTTGTTTCTAGGCGGCTTGATTACCGCTGCAGGTATTGCGATTTGGGCTATGAGCCGAAATAGCGATGATTAATTGAGGAGTATAAATAGCCTGAGTTCAAAATCTTGTTTTAAAGTCCCATTGATCCGTTCAGCTACGGCGTTTTCATACGGGTCATCTTGCAGAAGTTCGCCACATCAGCCACCGAGACAAAGAAGTTTATAGAAAGGCAAAAGAGAACAAAGCCAGCAAGGAGCAATAAAGCATAAGTGCTAATAAGCAAGAGCTGGCAGCGCTAAAGTCCAGAAACAAAAAATGGTCTAAAGATCAGGACTACCGTCCAGGTGCAAAAAAACAAAGGCACTCGCTATACCAGCAATGATGCCTTCCTCTCGTTACGTTTTTAATAAAAGCTAACTCGTCGGAGGCAAGACAGTCCAACAGATCCAAACGCTCGCATTAGTGTAAAGCCAGGCAAAGCCAGAAAACTGAATTACCTAAGTCAGTTAAGCGTTGATACTGGACACGATGTGATCACCGATATCAGAGCCTATCATGCTGATAAAAAAGACAACCAATACCTTCAGGATATAGTGGGCCGATTACAACCTCGCTTACATAAAACAGGATTGCTGTGGAGAAACTGCATAGCAGATGCTGGCTATAGTAGCGGAGAGAACTATGTTTACTTAGAGTAACTAGGGTTACAGAGTTTTATTCCAGCTCACAGCCTGTCCCGACTTATTCGGGAGAGCTTACAGAGACGGACCAGAAGGCTTTAAATATAATCAGGAGCAAGATCATTACATCTGTCCACAGGGAGAAGTAATCCCCTTTAAAAAGGTGTTTAAGGATTACAGAACAGCTACTTTAAAGAAAGAATACCGTAGCTCCAGTAAGCAGTGTAAAGGCTGTCCATTGCAAGCAGAATGTTTAGGCAGGACAGCCAAAGAAAACAAATTTTCTGTCACTTATTTTAAGGAAGAATACGATCGAAACATAGAACGGGTAGAAAGCAAACAAGGCAGGTACATGAAAGCTAAACGGCAAAGCACAATAGAACCTCCCGATAGCTATCGGGATTGGGACACTCACTCAATTTATGGGTTTAAGAAAGATCAATACTATCGGACTACAGCAAGCCAACAAGGTGATGTACCTCTCAGCCATAGCTTTTAATCTGAAGAAATATCTGAAATTCAATCAAAAACGAGTAAAAAGTAGAGCCAAAGCTCTGCAGTCTTTGCTTTTTAAAATAGATGCTTATCTAAACCTCATTACCTTAGAATTAAGCCCTCTAAATCTGAGTTAAATTAAACCTAATCAAAAATATAAGAGCCCTGAAAAGGGCTTAAAACAACTCATTTTTTAGAGTTTTAAGGGCTTTTGCAACGGTTACCAGTGTAGTGTGCAGTTTTTTATTTCAGACGTTTTTTGATATCCATTCTCTGATGTAAAATTCTAACGATTTCCACAATCTCATTTTCCTCTTTTCTGTAAAAAATTAGATGGGATTTGATTTTCGTAACTCGATAGTTTTTTCGAGTTTGCTCTGCAGGTTTCCCAATCAAATAGTTGTAAGCAATAAATTCAATTTCTGCTATTATTAAATCGTAATACCTGTCGGCTTGTTCTTTAGACCATTTGTTAAAGGTATAAATCCAAATTTTATCTAAATCCTCAATCGCTTGTTGGCTTATGCGATATTTGTTTTTACTCATAAGTGTTTATGATGTAATTCTTTTAGATGTTGTTTCGGGTCAAAATTTTCAACAAATCCACTATTTTCTCCAACTTCGAGAGCTTTAATCAGTTCTCTTTCCTTTTTTTCTTCACGTTCTAACAAACGTAATGCGGAACGAATTACTTCGCTAACCGAACCATATCTTCCAGAGTTTACTTCTTCTCTGATAAAATCCTCAAAATGATTTCCGAGTGATATTGATGTGTTTTTTCCCATTTTGACTATAATTTTACTCAAATATACCAAATCTTGGTAACGTAGCCAAATTGCACACAACGGTTCGGTGTATG
>CAZOAD010000094.1:0-6629 GCA_964577705.1 uncultured Mesohalobacter sp. | reverse complement strand
CTAAACCCAAAACGGCAGTACCGTTAGAAATAACAGCCACAAGATTTCCTTTATTGGTGTATTTGTAGGCATTTTGAACATCTTTTTCAATTTCCTTACAAGGCTCGGCAACACCCGGAGAATAGGCTAAGCCCAGGTCTCGTTGTGAAGCGTGCTTTTTGGTAGGAACCACTTCGATTTTTCCTGGCCTTGGTTTGGCGTGATATACTAAAGCTTCTCTTCGTTTTCTTGATGTACTCATAAATTAAGGCTACGGTTGAACAAGATTTTACTTCAACACTTATTTAAAAAACAAAGGTAAGTCTTAAGTCTAATTTTGAAAGAAATCTGTTGCAATATTAGGGCTTAATAATAACTGCCCGGTAGACTGTAACTTTAATGAAGCGAGCTTGAGAGCAAAATCTAAAGATTCAGAATAGTTATGATTTCTTATTGTACCATATAAAAACCCTGACCAAAAAGCATCACCGGCACCTGTAGCATCGATTACTTTACCAATCTTAACTGCAGGTTTAAATATCACGTTACCATTTATAGACAACTTTACACCTCTACTGCCTATTGTATAGCAAATCACTTCGACTCCTAGCTTATGAAAATAAGTGAACATTTCATCATCTGTGATCTTACCAAATAACCTTTCTTTATCATCTTCACTTATCTTGATTAAAGGATTTAATCGCGAATATGTTTCGATAACAGAGAGCGCTTCAGATTTGTCTGGCCAAATCTTTTTTGAATAGTTCACATCTATACTTAATTTACAATGGGCTTGATATGCGGCTTTAGCAGCATTCATGATTGTTGTTCTTGCAGGGTTTCTACTTAAGGCAAAGCAAGTGGTATGAAAGATTTTAGCAGTTGAGAAATTTATAGTTTCAAATTGATCCGGTAAAATCTCTGAATCTGCTTTTCTGTAAGGAATAAATTCTGGTGTAGTATCCGTTTTTGACACCATGATAACACTTGTAGGTTTGTCTTCTAGAATCTTTACAGAAGATGTTTCTACTTTATGATGATGAAGTTCTTTTAATATTGATTGTCCTAAACCATCTGCTCCTATGGTTGAAACCAAACCTACATTCAAACCTAACTTAGACAAGTTCATCGCCACATTAGTAGGTGAGCCTCCTATATGCTTATGAAAATCTTTAGTATTACATAAAGATCCAATTTCACTACCGATAAAATCAACTAATGCTTCACCAACACAAAGTATATCGAGTTTTTGAGTTTTCATAACTTATAGTAACAGCGTATTATATTTTAAATTTGTTTGCAATAAAACTTCTCCAGCAGCGCTCCAAGCACAAAAGGGAACTCCATTAGGTTCTCCGTTTTGTGAATCAAAATTCTCAAAAAAACTATGTTCTGCTTTGGCGTTTAAATTTTGAATCGATTTCAGAACATTTTGGGAGAGTTCTGAAAACTTATTTTTTAATAGAGCTAGACCGTAAAAACTATTGATCATCTGCCAGGTCCCCCCATTATGAAATTGATAAGGAAAGTTTCTAAATTCATATGCACAATTCTGTTCAAGAAGTACCCAGTCTGCATCAGAAGGCTTTATAACGGGCCAGAAAGCTGGTAAAAGTTTTAATTTCAATTGGTTTCTTAAACCCTCTGTATATTCTACCAATTCATTTCTGTCTTCATGTTTACCAATTCCTAGAAGTAATAAAAGTGCATTTCCAAATGCGTCAAACTGCGTTTGGTAACCAGCAGGTTCTAAGGAGGCAACCCAATATTTAGTCTTTTCTAAACTTTTGTAAGCTTTAGGGTGATAGCGTAAATCAGAATCAGAATCACTTTTCTTAAAATTTAGCTGAATTTGGTTCAGAATAGAGTTTTCTTTATCAGCTAAACTTGGAATATTTTCTAAGTAAGAAAAGGACCTCAAAGCCCAAACTCTCAAAACTTGATCATAAAGAGTGAACCCCTGAGTTGGATATTCATCTGCCCAATTACCGCTTCTAGGCACATGCATCAGATCTTTATAATTATACTCCCATATCTCCATAAGCCGAAAAGCCTTTAAAATATTTGGCTTAAGGTTTTCAAAAAAATCTCTATCCTTTTGAAAATAGCTGTAGTGACATACACCTATGATAAACCAGGAAAGTGTATCCACCCTAGGGGATAATCCACCAAAACTTACTTTCGCAACATCACCTTTAAAATAAATGTTTGAAGGGATATTCCCATGCTCATGCTGATATTTAGCTAGATTCAACAGGGTTTCTCTTGCAGTGGCGATCAACTTCTTATCCTTACTTGCAATTACAGCTAATGAGCAAATTACACCATCTCTAGCCCAAACTCGTTTGTAATTTGAAATGCTGCTTGAGCTCGCTAGGAATCCTTTTTCTGAAGATGCTTCCCTAAGGAGTTCTAATGCTTTACTTTCCATCTGCTCTAGTTTTAATAAATAAGGTGAATACTCCTGCTAGAAGAAGGCAAACTCCTGCTAGATTTATAATACTGATTGGGTTATTTCCTAAGAAGTCGTAAAAAAAGTACTGAACGCTAATAATTTGGATGATCATAGGTATCACAATAAACATATTGAAAATGCCCATATAAATCCCCGTTTTTTCCTTTGGGATAGATCCGGCTAAAAGCTGGTAGGGCATAGATAGCATTGAAGCCCAGGCAACCCCTAGTCCAATTGTAAATAAATAGATACTTGAAACTGCTACTTCACCATTACCAAATGGATTTGAAAATGAAAATAGAATAGATGTTTCATTGAGATAAGGAATGCTAAGAAGTCCAATTCCTCCAAGGGAAAGGCTAAACATATGGACAAATTTTGCACCAAATTTTCTAGCGATGGGAACCAATGCGAATGCTACGACGAAACATATGATGTTATAAGTTCCATTCACCTGTCCCGTTAATACTTGCGCTTGATTAAAGCCTGAAGAACTTTCACTAAGGGTTCCAAATAATGAAAAAGATAGAGCAGAAGTAATGTACTGCCAATAACAAAACATCCCAAACCATGTAAAAAACTTTACTGGAATAAGCTGTTTCATTGTGATAGGCATTTCTTGAAAAGCTTTAAAAATGTCTCCAAAAGTTCTGCTAAATAGGCTTTTCTGCTTTTTTTCGAGCTGAATAGCTACTAATTCTTCTTTTGTAGGTGGGATTTCTTTAGTTGTTAATACAGAAATCATTATAGTGAGGATAGATGCAAAACCACCAATAAAAAACGCCCAGTAAGTCGAGACTGGTATTCCATTCTCCATCAAATCTGTAGATGCAAAAAAGCCAAAAGCGATAAGTATAGCTGGAGTAAAGTTGGCCAATGTAGTACCTAAACCAGTGAAAAAGCTTTGCATAAGAAATCCAAGTGAATGCTGGGATTTTTGTAATTTGTCAGAAATAAAAGCTCGGTAAGGTTCCATAGACATATTATTTCCAGCATCTAGTATCCACAACAGACTTGCTGCCATCCAAATAGTTTGTGAGTATGGCATTAGAAAAAGAGCTACACTAGCACAAATTGCACCTATTAAAAAAAATGGCTTTCTCCTACCAAATCGAGGTGACCAAGTGCCATCGCTGATAGCACCAACTATTGGTTGGATAATAAGGCCTGTAACAGGCCCAGCAAGCCATAACATAGGAATATCACTTTCATTAGCTCCTAAATACTTGTATATCGCACTCATATTACTTTGCTGTAATCCAAAACTGAATTGTATTCCCAGAAATCCCACATTCATATTGAATATCTGCCAAAAACTTAGCTTTGGTTTTTGCATAATTTACAAGTCTATAAAAAAGGCCCCTACTCCTTACATAAATGAATTAATCAAATGTATAGGATTAAGAGGCCAGAATTAATTAATACTAAAATTTATAATTAACTCCTAAAGAAATCGTTCTGCCTGGAAGAGCTCTAGCCCGTACGTAATTAACCTGGTTTTCCACTATACTAGCTTCTTCAGCTTCGGTAATTCCAAGGGAATCGAAAATGTTATTTGCAGAAATATTGGCGCTAAGTTGATCTGTAAGAGAAACATTTACAAATCCATTTATAAGAGCAAACCCTGGCATCACTAACCCATTAGTATCCTGGCTAAATGATTCAGTTTGACCAATAACACTTAAACCTAGACTATTTCTTTTATTATTTCCAAAATTAAAGCTTGGAACAAAATTGTAGATAAAATCAGGCTGTCTCCTTGGTTTATTTCCAGCATTCACTCCTGAATCAATTTCAGCGTCTGTATAGGTTACCGAGCCTCTGATGCTAAAATCTCCTAAAGTATAATATCCATCAAGTTCAAGTCCAAAAGACTTATAGTCGTTTTCGATAATGCTATTAGAAGTAACTTCAAAACCACCTTCTTCAACTGTTTTGGCATAAAAGGCAGTTACATTTAGTTCTGCATTATCAAATCCTCTTTTGTAGCCTATCTCTGCCTGATTTAAAAAATCTAAGGCATTAATTTGATCGCTATTCAGGTAATTTAATCCTGTAAAAAGTATTCTGTCCGCCTTAGCGGCTGCCCCCCTACTGTATCGACCAAATACAGCCTCTTTGTTTTGTAGTTTATAATTAGCACCCAAAGAATAGGATACGTAATCATAATTGTAATTTACGGGTGTTGCATTGGCATTATCCACTGAAAATGCGTTCTGTTCTGGAGCAGAAATAACTCCGTCATTATTCATATCTATTGCAGAACTCGTTCCCCCAGCAAATGAGCCATCCACATTGCCTAAATCTAATCTTACACTCGCATCAATGTTCAACTTATCTGATGCTTCAAAAGCAGCATTAAAATAAGGTGCAGACACGTTGTATTGAGTGTCGTAGTTCCTATGTAGATTTCCGAATAACTGAGAACCATATGCATACAAGCCATTTTCACTTAAAGGATTACCCGAGGTATCTAAAACATCTATCATCCTTGCATTATCATCAGATACTTCTTGTAAATAAGAATTCCACATCCAAGTCATAGACACATTTTGTATGGATTTAAAGAAACCAAAAGTTAAATCTATTTTATCGATCGACTTTGTAATTTTAAAGTCGTTCATGAAATTATTAAAATTATTCAATTCGACATCAAACATAATTGAATTATTAACCAAGGAAGAATTTGCTATAGGCTCACCTGAATCTGCAAATTGAAATCTATCCCAGCCATTCGAATTGGCAAATTCTCCTGCTAGCAAATCTCCTGCACTAGCTATCTGGGCTGGAAATGGCGAAATGAAACCACCTTTATTAAAAGAAGCTCTTCCACTGTTTTTCACCTTCCATTGCTGTCCTAGATCGAAAGAAGCTTCAAACCCTACTGAGGTCGAAATAGGGTTCATGCCATCACTTACTGGTGTTCTTCTCCTATTACCATCTTTATCTATACCTAAGTTCTCTGGTAAAAAAATTGATTGCAAGGCACCTTGAGTAGCATCAAAACCTGGAGCATTACTCCAGTTAGGGTTACTATTTGTTCCTGTGACCTGGATTGGCATAGGAAGATAGGCAGCAGCTCTATCATTCAAATATTTTGCATAAACCCTTACATAACCTTCATCAAAATCTTTAGTTAAATTAAATTTGAATTGCCCACCGTTGTTTGCCGTATAGTCAATATTTCTTACACTCTCTCCAGCTCTGTAAAATCCACCCATGTGAAAGTAAAGATTATCGCCTATTGGAGCTCCATATTCGAAATCTGTTCTAAAAGAATTATAGTCAAGTCCAAAGTCTGTTGAAACAGATCCTCCTTCTCTTCTTCCTGTTTTACTTATAAAGTTGATTATAGCACCAGGTGAGTTTGATGACAAAGTAGAAGCAGAACCACCTCTTATGACTTCAACTCTTTGAATATTTGAATCAAATCTTGTAAAAATATCTGCAGTTCCAAAAGATATATCTCCAAATAGTAACACTGGCAGACCATCTTCCTGAAATTGAACATATTTAGAACCACCTGAAGAAACAGGAACACCACGCACTGCTATATTTGAATTCCCTTCACCGCCGGATGATTCTGACCTAATACCAGGAACTGTTCTCAAAATCTCGGCAGTGGTCCTTGGTGCCGACTGTTTTACATTCTCTGGTTTCAAGCTTGTAACTGAAACACTGGACTCGATTTTCGCTCTTGGATTAGCAACACCAGTTATGACTACTTGATCAAGGGACTGCGCGCTTTGCGACATCACAAAGTCTTCACTAAGATCACTCCCAGCTACAACTATTTGTTTTGATATTTTTTTAAATCCCAGAAAATTTACTGTTATGGTGTATTCTCCATCGTCAACGTTAGAAATGATATACTTTCCATCAAAATCTGTAATTGCTCCCTTATTCGTAGACTCTAAGATAACATTTACACCTGGCAAAGGCATACCTGTATCATCCAAAATGGTTCCACTTATGGATTGGCCGTAGGATAAGGAAATGCAAAAAAGACTTAAAAAAGTCACAAGAATTTTAAATGTTGTTTTCATCTCTTAAATTTTAAATTAATAAAAAAACATACTATTTATTATCAAATGTATTTGGATAGATGAAGAATAAGGCAAAAAATTAAACGAAAACGTTTTCGAAATGTCCGAAAACGTTTTCGATGTTACTTACAGTCTTCATAAATAAATGT
>CAZOAD010000093.1:0-6744 GCA_964577705.1 uncultured Mesohalobacter sp. | reverse complement strand
GGCGTGGTGGAATTGGTAGACACGCTAGACTTAGGATCTAGTGCCGCAAGGTGTGAGAGTTCGAGTCTCTCCGCCCGTACTTTTAAAAGCTTCTCTTTATTGAGAGGCTTTTTTTGTTTCTATATTGAAGGTGTGAGGGTTCGTTCCGATAGCTATCGGAACTCCCCCCGTAATTTTTAAAAGCCTCACTCTATTTATTTGAACATTAGTTTTTTTGTTTATGGATTCAAGTCTTTTGAAATGTCATTATTTTTCGAATCAAAGCTCAAAATAAAGCCCCCTATAGAAAAGTTACTATACTGATATAATTCAGGTACCTATTGCTTGAGATGATCATAATCTAGTATCTTGTAGCCTAAAATCTAGTTAAGGAATTTTGACAAAAATCATTTTTTATCTTCTCATTTTTAGTTGTGTTTATACTTATGGTCAAGAGATTGAGGGCTATACTTACGATACTTCTGGCAGAGTCCCTGGGGTAAGAATTAGTAATTTAACTCAAGATAAGACTGAGGTGTCGAACCCCAACGCTTATTTTAGAGTTGAAGCAGCTGTGGGAGATACCGTTCATTTTTCTTCTGTTGCCTATGACGTATATGAGCTGGTCGTCGAGGAAAAGCATCTTGAAAAAAAGATTGTAGTTGAACTAAGTATATCAACTTTGGATGAAGTGAGAATTACTAGTTATCGAGCAAGAAATACAGCTATAGAGAATTTGGATACTCAGCTTGCTGGTCAAATTCAAAAGGATATTAAAAAGCATCCAAACTTCTACAGAACCTCCAAGGGGAATATCGGTAATATCATTCAGTCCATTTTTGACCTGTTTAGGAAGGATTCGAAACCTGAAACGGCTAATCCTAGCTTCATAAGTTTTGAAGATTTTGAAGCTTTATTTCTTAGGGACGATTTATTCAATGCCGAGTTTCTTACACTAGAACTCCACATTCCAGAAGAAAACCACGATTTGTTTTATGAGTTTCTGGCTTTACAACAATTGGAGTATGTCTATCTACAACCGTCTTATAAGCTTGATTTAATAGACGAACTTTATAAATTTAGTAGGGAGTTTAATAAAAAGTCTTACACCCAAGATGTCAATAGTAACTGATATAGACAAAGACACGACTTATGCGCCTTAATTCTCATGTGTTAAAATTATTTTTTTCATAACAAAACCTTAATTTTCCAATGTTTTTTTTTACATTAGAGATTTAAAATTGGAGTACATATGAAACTATTTTGTTTTTTATTGATGGCTTGTTTAAGCTTAAACTTGACCGCTGCAGACCCTACTAATCCTAGTAAGATTAAAGTGGTGATTGATGCTGGACATGGGGGTATGGATACCGGAGCAAAGAGCAATTCCATTCTCGAAAAGCAAATAGTAGCCGATGTATCCTCCCAGCTAAAGGAACTATGTACTGATAAAAACATTGAAATTATCTTGTTGAGAACGGAAGATAAATTTATGTCACTTCAAGATAGAGTGAAAAAGATCGAAGCGCTTTCTCCAGATTTGGTAATTTCTCTTCACGCCAATTACTCCAATGACAGAGATCGAAATGGAGTAGAGGTTTATGTGGCCGATAATGACTATACCATGAAATCTTCTTATTTTGGAACTAAGATTTTAGAATCCTTCAAACGCAAAGATTTTAAAACTTCTGCTTTGAAGTCAGCTAATTTTTTTCTTCTCAAAAATATAAAATGTCCTGCAGTCACAGTTGAGCTTGGCTTTCTATCCAATTCTGAGGATATGAAGTACCTTAACTCTGATTTTGGTCAGAAGTTTTTGGCTAAACAGATCGCTTCTTCTTTAGATTAAAAATTTGTCACCTCCATTAAAAAGACACCCTGTGCTTCGGCCACTCAGCAGAGAGCATCATCAGATTTTATTACTAGGATTCAAAATTAGACAGGGTCTAAAAAAAGAAATTGACCCCGAACGCATAGTGAATTACTGCCTTTGGTTTTATAAAGCATATCTAAGTCCTCATTTTGAAAAAGAAGAACGTTTGCTTGCAAAGGTAACTCCAGAAGGGTCTAACACCATTTCACGATTAACATCCAATCATCAAAACGTAAGAGAGGCTATTCAGTCTTTAACTGCCTCTATTTCATCCTTAAAACGCTTTGAAGAGTTGATCGTTTCTCATGTGAGAGTTGAAGAACGCGTTATATTTGAAGAGCTTCAATCTAAATTGACTCCCAGCGATACCCAGTACCTAGATTCCACTTTGAAAGAACAGACCTTTCAAGAGCATCTTGATGATGTATTTTGGCAGTAGAAACATCTATTCCATTACTTTTGCTTTATGAAAACGACGGAAACAGATGTAGCCATTATTGGTGGAGGGGCAGCAGGGTTTTTTGCAGGTATTAATCTAGCAGCATCCAATTCAGCAGTAAAAATAACTATACTTGAAAAAGGAAAACAAGTCCTGAGTAAGGTCAAAATTTCTGGTGGCGGCCGGTGTAATGTAACTCATGCAGAATTTGATCCCAAAAGTTTGTCAAAAAATTATCCACGAGGCCATAAGGAATTGTTAGGCCCATTTCATCAATTTATGACCGGCGATATGTTTGCCTGGCTGGAAGAGCGAGGTGTTGAACTCAAAATTGAAGAAGATGGCCGGGTTTTTCCGGTGACGGATTCATCCCAAACCATTATAGACTGTTTTCAAAATGAAGCCGATAGATTGGGTGTTGTTGTCAAAACCAATGCTGGGATAGATAGGCTGTCAAAATTGGAAAACCAGGATTATGCCTGGGAAATGAAAGGAAAAGAAGTACATGTTCTCGCCAAACACCTTATTATTGCTTCAGGGAGTAGTCCAAAAATGTGGCGATTGATTCAAACACTTGGCCATCAAGTTGTGGAGCCTGTTCCTTCATTGTTCACTTTTAATGTCAATGATGAGCGTTTGCAAAATCTTCCTGGCATAAGTCTCGATGCAATGGTTGAGGTCTTTACAACCAAAAACAGGGGAATTTCCAAGCAGAAATTGAAAAGTCTTCAGTCTTCCGGACCTCTACTGATGACCCACTGGGGGATGAGTGGTCCTTGTATATTAAAACTTTCGGCTTGGGGGGCTAGAATTTTTCATGAATTAAATCACCAATTTCAATTGCGAGTCAATTGGTTACCTCAGCATAACGTCGAGTCCGTCAAATCTTTATTAGAAGGTTTGAAGACTACACAGGCCAAACAGCTGCTTTATTCTAATCCAATAGAAAGCTTGCCAAAGCGCCTCTGGCAGAGTCTTTTGGACTATATTTCTATCGATCGAGAGTTGAATTGGTCTAATATTAGCAAAATTCAAATACAACGACTTGCCCAGGAACTTTGCGCAGGAGAATTTCACGTAAACGGTAAAAGTACCTTTAAGGAAGAATTTGTAACTGCAGGGGGAGTGCGTTTGAAAGAAATCGATTTTAAAACCTTCCAAAGTAAATTACATTCGAATGTATTTTTTGTTGGAGAAGTTTTGAATATCGATGCTGTTACCGGAGGTTTCAATTTTCAAGGAGCGTGGACAAGTGCCTTCCTTTGTGCAAAGCACCTTAGTTCAGCTTTGTAATGTTAAATTTCTGTTTAGTCAAAACTCAGGTTACTTATTATCAACTACATTGTATTTACAAACCAAATACCTAAACACAATGAAAAAGAAAATTTTTATTTGCGGAGCTTTATCAATGACCTTATTAAGTACAAGTTGCTTAGGGTCTTTTAGTGCCTTCAACTCATTAAGAGATTGGAATGACGGTGTGACTGACAATAAATTTTTAGATAATCTTATTTTTTGGGCGCTTAACATTGTGCCAGTGTATGGATTATTCATAGCTGGAGATGTTTTGTTCTTCAATGTATTAGAGTTCTGGACTGGCGATAATCCTATCGCTATGGCAGAAGGCGAAGAAGAAGTTCAATATGCCAACGTCAAGGGGCAAGATGTAAAAATGACTGCTACCAAAAATCACTTTACAGTTGAGGTTCTCTCCGGAGAAAACAAAGGTGAAACTTTGGAAATGATTTATACCCCAGAAAGCAAGACCTGGAACGCAATCGGTGAGGATGGTGAATTGATTAAGTTAGCTTCTATGGAAGATGGATTTTATATGGTTTACACTCCAGAAGGCGAAGCCATTCAGATGGATCCAACAGCTTCTAAAGAGCAAAACATGGCGATTTTACAAGGAAAAGTAGCCGATTATAAAAGTTCTATGTGGGCTGACGCTAAGTAAGTCAATATATTAATCTAGTATTTTAAAAACCACTTGAAACACCTCAAGTGGTTTTTTTAGTTTAAAATATTAACAGTTGTTAGTTTTAATTTGCTAAATATTATGATTATGTTGCCTAAAATTTAATAATTAGATCACATGAAATCAAAATTACTATTAATTCTTTTTGTGTTAGTTAGCTTTTCCTTTATGAGCGCACAAAACGAAATCCAGCTTATAAAGAATCATCTGGAACAAAAACAATCTCAAAACCTATTATCGACAAGTGATTTTGAAGATTTGGAAATTAATTCCAAACACACTTCCAAAAGTATAAATGCAGACCTAGTTTATGTTCAACAAAATTATAACGGGATTCCTGTTTATAATGCCATTGGTAGTTTTGCGCTGCGGGATAATAGTGTAGAATATTCTAACTATAATTTTGAAGCCGATTTAGCTTCAAGAATATCCCATCAAAGCCCATCATTATCCCCGCAAGAAGCCCTAAGTGCTGCTTCTACACAATTAGGTATTGGACAACCGAGTCAAGTTTCGATTGTAAAATCTAATTCTGGAAACGATCTCATACTTTCTAAATCTGGAATATCTATAGATGACATCCCGATTAAATTAGTTTACCATAAATCTGAAACTGGAGTTTTAAACCTAGCCTGGGACTTATCTATTCATCTGATCGATGGTTCACATTGGTGGAGTGTTAGAATAGATGCCTTGAACGGTAGAATTTTAGAAAAACAAGACTGGATTGTCAACTGTAATTTTGAACATTCATCTTTAGCAGATAGAAAATTGAGAATTCCGTTTGCTGCAGAACAATCGTCACAGGATGTTACAACAGTTGCAGATGGTGCAGTCTATAATGTTTTTCCTTACCCTGTTGAGTCACCAAATCACGGTTCTAGAGCATTGGTAAATAATCCAGCTAATACCGAGTTTTCGCCCTTTGGATGGCATGATACCGATGGTGTAGTAGGTCCAGAATTTACGATTACCAGAGGAAATAACGTTAATGCTTACGAGGATAGAAGTAACGCTAATGCTCCTGGATATGCTCCAGACGGTGGAGATGAACTCGTTTTTGATTTTCCATTAGACTTTAATCAACCTCCTGAATTAAATGAGGATGCGGCTATCACCAATTTATTTTATTGGAACAATATCATTCACGACATGTGGGCCTACTACGGTTTTGATGAGGCGTCTGGAAACTTTCAACAAACCAACTATACAGGAGAAGGTAATGGTAATGATTATGTGAGAGCAGAAGCCCAAGATGGCGGCGGCATAAATAATGCAAATTTCGCAACTCCTCCCGACGGCTTTCGTCCTAGAATGCAAATGTATCTATGGTCAGCTCCTCTGGATGATCCACTTACTATAACAGCTCCAGAAAGTTTGGAAGGTATTTATTCAGGGGTTCCAGCAGCATTTGGTCCTGATCTTCCTTCTGAAGAGGCAATAGTTGCAGATTTTGTTTTAGCAGTAGATGAAAACTCAGATCCTGATGAGAATGATGCTTGTGAAAATCTTGCCAATGCAGCAGAATTAGACCAGAAAATAGTGATCATCAGAAGAGGGTCATGTTCATTTGTGAGTAAAATTGAAAAAGCTGAAGCTGCAGGTGCTTTAGCTGTGATTATGGTCAATAATGTTCCAGGTGCTGCAACAACTATGGGTGGGGACGATACAGGAATTGGTATTCCCTCTATCATGGTGACACAAAATGTTGGAGAAGCTATAATTCAAGCCCTTTCAATAGACGAAATAGTTTCAGGTTCATTGATAAGGAATGAAATACCTCAAATTGACGGAGATTTTGATAATGGAATTATTGCTCATGAATATGGTCATGGTATCTCTAATAGACTCACGGGTGGACCTTCTGCTACCAGCTGTCTTCCAAGTGCTAATGGGAATTCAGAACAGATGGGAGAAGGTTGGAGTGACTGGATTGGTCTCATGATGACAATTTCAGAAGAAGACCTTGCAACACAAGGTAGAGGTATTGGGACTTTTGCAGTAGCTCAACCTACAGATGGTATTGGAATTAGACCCTTTCAATATACTACTGATATGGCTCAAAACCCAGCCACCTATGGTTTAACCAATAACGAAAATTTAAGCCAACCTCACGGCATTGGTTTTGTATGGGCAACAATGCTATGGGATCTGAACTGGGCACTGATAGAGCGCTATGGTTTTGACTCTGACCTTTATACCGGTACAGGTGGTAATAATATAAATATGCAATTAGTAATAGATGGAATGAAATTACAAAATTGCCAACCTGGATTTGTTGATGGTCGTGATGCTATTTTGGAAGCCGATATGCTTGCTAATGATGGAGCAAATCAATGTCTGATTTGGGAAGTTTTTGCTAATCGAGGTCTCGGTTGGAGTGCTGAACAAGGGAGTTCTTTAAGAAGAGATGATCAAGTAGAAGCTTTTGACCTTCCGCCTAATGATGTCTTAAATTGTTCTTTATCAAACGAT
>CAZOAD010000092.1:0-7172 GCA_964577705.1 uncultured Mesohalobacter sp. | reverse complement strand
CAGCTATATATGTCAAACATAAAAGTACTCTGGGTGGATGATGAGATTGATTTACTAAAGCCACATATATTATTTTTAGAAAAAAAATCATACGACGTGACCACCTGTCAAAGTGGTACTGAAGCTATAGAAGAAGTTGCAAAAACGAACTTTGACATTGTTTTTTTGGATGAAAATATGCCAGGGCTCACTGGACTGGAAACTCTTAATGAATTAAAGGCAATCCGAAGCGATTTACCTGTGATCATGATTACCAAAAGTGAAGAGGAATATATCATGGAAGAGGCGATTGGTTCTAAAATCGCAGATTACCTTATCAAACCCGTCAACCCAAATCAGATCTTACTTAGTTTGAAAAAAAATCTGGACCATTCTAGATTAGTCTCAGAAAAGACAACGCTGCATTATCAGCAAGAGTTTGGTAAAATATCGATGGAATTGACCAACGTAAACACCTATCAAGAATGGGTAGATTTATATTTAAAATTAATCTATTGGGAACTGGAGCTTGAAACCGTTGAAGATACTGGTATGTTTGAAATTCTTGAATCTCAAAAAAATGAAGCCAATATTGAATTCTGCAAGTTCATAGATCAAAATTACCCCACCTGGTTCGAAAAAAATGCGGATGCACCTACTCTATCGCACACGCTTTTCAAATCTAAAATTCTACCAGAATTATCCAAAGATCAACCTACACTATTGGTTGTGGTTGATAATTTGAGGTACGATCAATGGAAATCATTCGAATCCACAATCACCAATCATTATAAAAAAAATAAGGAGGAACCCTATTTTAGCATTTTACCTACTGCAACGCAATATGCTAGGAACGCCCTATTCTCTGGATTAACACCAGCAGATATGGAAAAAATATACCCAGAATATTGGTTGAATGATACTGATGATGGAGGAAAAAATCAATTTGAAAAAGAATTTTTGGAAGCTCAATTGAGCAGACTTGGTAAAGACTATAAAACTCAATATCACAAAATCACCAACGTTGCAAAGGGAAGAAAGCTAGCTGATAATTTTAGAAGTCAGAAAGACAACGATTTAACGGTTTTGGTTTATAATTTTGTAGACATGCTATCCCATTCCAAAACGGAGTTGGAAGTGATAAAAGAATTGGCTTCCAATGATAAATCTTATAGGTCTTTAACCCAAAGTTGGTTCAAAAATTCACCATTGCTAGATATCATTCAGCAAGCGCAAAGCTTAGGATTTAAGCTGATTATGACAACAGACCATGGAACTATAAACGTTAAACATCCTTCAAAAGTAGTTGGTGATAAAAACACCAGTTTAAATTTAAGGTACAAAACAGGTAAAAGTCTTACTTATAATGAAAAAGATGTAGTTGTTGCAAAAGATCCAAAAAAGATACATCTCCCTAGTATCAATATGTCGAGTTCATTTATTTTTGCCAAAGAAAATTATTTTTTAGCTTATCCCAATAACTATAATTATTATGTAAATTATTACAGGAATTCTTATCAGCATGGAGGAATTTCCTTAGAAGAAATGATTATACCCTTTGTGGTAATGGAACCGAGATAAAATGATAAAACTAGACTATACACTTGGAGATCTTGATAAGATCGCTAAAGAAGTTTTGGAAAAGGCAGAATCAAAGAACATTCTTTTTTCTGGGGAAATGGGAGCAGGAAAAACGACCTTGATAAAAGAATTAGTCAAAAAACTCGGTAGTAATAACAGAGTTTCCAGTCCTACCTTTTCTTTGGTGAATGAATATGAGTCCGACAATCATGGAATCTATCACTTTGATTTCTACAGAATTGAGGATGAGAGCGAAGCTTACGATATGGGTTTTGAAGATTATCTGGACGATTCCCATTATGTGTTTATAGAATGGCCCGAGAAAATTCCAAATTTATGGCCAGAGCACTATACTTTTTTGAAATTCGAAGTTTACGAAGAAGGTTCTCGTACTTTGACTTTGACCGAGTTTTAAATAAATAAGGAGATTTCCAATTTATTTTAATTAATTTCGCCTAAGTAGCTAAATCCATGAATCCACACTCGTCAAAATCGCCCTTTTCAACTTCAGAATTACTCCCTCAGGAAGAAATGCTTGAAATTCAACGTTCTAAAGGTGAATTATTCATCGGTCTCCCAAAAGAGACTTCCTACCAAGAGAAAAGAGTTTGCCTTACCCCAGATGCTGTTAATGCGTTAACTCAAAACGGACACAGGGTTTTGATAGAAAGCGGAGCTGGTGTTCAGGCCAATTTTAGTGATAGAGATTACAGTGAAGCTGGCGGTGAAGTTACCAAAGACACCCATAAAGTATTTGCCTGCCCTATCATTTTAAAAGTGGCTCCACCTTCGAAAGAAGAGCTTGAAATGATTAAGCCTCAGGCAATATTAATTTCTGCTTTACAGTTGAAAACAAGAACCAAATCCTACTGTGAAACGCTAGCTAAAAAAAGAATTACAGCTCTTGCCTTTGAATTCATAAAAGATGAGTTTGGTGGCTACCCGGCTGTGAGAGCATTAAGTGAGATCGCTGGAACCTCCTCCATTTTGATTGCAGCTGAACTTCTTTCTAATATGTCTGGAGGAAATGGACTTATGTTGGGAAACATAAGTGGGGTTCCACCAGTAGAAGTCGTCATTCTAGGAGCTGGGACGGTTGGGGAATTTGCTACTCGAAGCGCATTAGGACTTGGCGCTGGCATAAAAGTATTTGACAGTTCACTTACAAAATTACGCTGTTTGCAAAGTAATATTGGCCGGCCTTTATTTACTTCTACGCTTCAGCCAAAAATACTCCTGAAAGCTCTGAAAAGAGCTGATGTAGTCATTGGAGCTGTAAGGGGCAAAAACAGAGCTCCAGTAATTGTGACCGAAGAAATGGTCAAAAAAATGAAGAAAGGATCTGTAATCATCGATGTAAGTATTGATATGGGAGGGTGTATCGAATCTTCAGTAATGACCACTCACGATAGCCCAACTATGCAAAAGCACGATGTTATCCATTACTGTGTTCCAAATATACCTTCAAGATATTCTAGGACAGCCTCACTATCCATCAGCAATATATTTACTCCATATTTGCTAGATATTGGAGAGGAAGGTGGTTTAGAACCAGCTTTGAGAATTAATTCTGGCCTTAGGAATGGGTTATACTTTTATCATGGTATATTGACCAATAAGTCTGTGGCCCAATGGTTTGATCTTAACCACAGAGACCCTAATTTACTTATCTTTTAAAAAATATTCATGAAATTTATTCAAAGACTCGGCTATTATTTGTCCGGATTTGTTGTAGGAATTATTATGCTGATGTTTTTTTTAGGCGGAAAAAAAACTTCCTGCGATTGGGGGCTAGACGCTAGAGTTTTAAAAAACATCAGAAATAAGGAACGGATTGTTTCTGAAGAAGCCCTTCAATTTTTTAAAGCACAGCAGATAGATACCTCTTCAATCTCTTATATTCTAAAGGCTGGAGATGTTAACTTTAAAGAAAGTGATATTGAAGCTAAACCATGTAAAATATATCAAGTCGAAGGTGAAGTAGATCAACAAAAACTTGGATTGATATTTGAAAATTGTGATTCTACGGCAGTTTTAAAAAGAGTTTTTAATTTAAAATGATTTTATTTTTTTATGTAAACTTTTATTTTATGTTTGTTGAGAACAAACCTATTTCAACATGAAACGTATCATAATTGATTACAAAAAACTTACACCAGAAATCCTGTCTCTTCTTGTTCAAAAATATCCTGATGGCTACGATGATAGAGATGTATTAGTATTTAAAAATTCCAAAAACGAAACTGTTGAAGCTGTTGAAGTAAGAACTGAAGACTCTATTTATCTTGTCAAGATAAGTACTAGGTTGGAAGATACTATGACTAAATTTGATGTTGAAGATTATGATGAAGATGAAATGGACATGAATTATGTGGATTTACCTCAAAAAGAAGATGACATGGATGAAGATGAGGATTAATTAATTCATAAACAATAAGTTATTCTAAAAGACCAGCCTTTTGCTGGTCTTTTTTGTTTTTAAAACATTAAGAAATTGTTTAAAGACATTAAAGTAATTCATATATTGTTGTTCCTTATCTATGCATATGAAAAAGATTTTAGTTCTGTTGTCAGTGATTATAATGAGTTGTCAATCTTCCCCAGATTCTGAAACTGATCATAATGCTGAGAAGTTTACCAGAGACTTAGATAAAATAAAGGAAAGTGGAACTCTAAAGGCACTTACCATATATTCAGGTACTACCTACTTTCTTTATAAAGGAAGACCAATGGGTTTTGAATATGAACTTCTAGAAAGACTTGCTGATGATCTAGGTGTAGAGCTGGAAATGGTAATCGCCAAAGATGAGAATGACTTGATAAAACTTCTGCAAAATGGTGAAGGAGACTTATTAGCTTATGGCTATACCATAACTGAATCCAGAAAAAAGCAGATAAACTTTACAACACCACTATACCTATCTCATCAGGTTTTGATCCAAAGAAAGCCAGAATACTGGAGACAGATGAAATTACACGAAATTAAAAACTATTTAATCACAAATCCTGTTGAATTGATCGGTGATACTATTTCTGTAAAACGAAATTCTTCTTATGCCTCTCGAGTAAAAAATCTGGCCAATGAACTGGGAGGAAGTATTTTTATAGACACTTTAGAAGGGACTATGTCTACAGATAGAATCATCCAAAAAGTCGCCAATGGTGATATTAAATATACGATTGCAGACGAAAATATAGCCTTCATCAATTCTTCTTACTATCCAATTCTCGATATCAATACTTCACTAAGTTTATCACAACGCATTGGTTGGGCGGTGAGAAAGCGAGATACACAACTTCTTGCTACTGTAAATCAATGGTTAGAAAATGCAAAGAAAACCACAGATTATCATGTGATCTATAATAAATACTTTAAAAACAAAAGACTTTACAAGAAACGTATCGTTAGCGATTTCTATAGTTTGAACGAAAATAAAATCAGTCCTTATGATGAGATCATAAAAATGAATGCAGATTCTATACAATGGGACTGGAGACTATTGGCTTCGGTCGCTTATCAGGAATCACAATTTAAGCCTAATAGGGATTCCTGGGCTGGTGCCAGCGGATTGATGCAGATTATGCCAGCAACAGCAAAGGAACTTGGAGTTACAGATCCTTATAATCCAGTGCAAAGCTTAAGAGCTGGAGCAAAATATTTGGACCAAATGGTCAAAAGTCATGAAGATGTAACCGATAGCATTCAACGTATTAAATTTGCTCTAGGTTCTTACAACTGTGGACTTTATCACGTGAAAGATGCTCAAAAATTGGCCGAAAAGCAAGGTTTGGATCCTTTAGTTTGGGACAACAATGTTGAACTCGCATTGCTAGACTTAAGCTTTCCTGAGCATTATAATAAATCGTTTATCAAATACGGTTATGTAAGAGGTGAAGAACCTTATAATTACGTAAGAGAAATCTTCAAAAGATTTGAACACTATAAAAAATTCATTGATAATTAATTTGACGATTGCTGCTGAAGAATTGCTTTGAGTTTTGCTTTTATATTATCGGAAGCATCAGTAATCATTCTTTCATTTGATGGATACTCAACCGGACCATTTCTTACCAAAAAAACTTCTTCTTTATTCAAAACTCTCGTGTCTCCCTGAAAGGTTGCAAACCTATTTTCAAAAACAAAAAGACTTTCTAATGGGTAGGAATTTATTTTTTGATCTGTGTTTAGGTCAAAATAGTTGACCTCCGCTTTAAGATTCACTTCTTTAGATTGAATTGTTTCATATAAGGTACCACTGACGTTGACAAAAACATCGTCCTTTATCTTGTTACCCTCTTCGTCTAAAATAAAGTTTCCATTCCTATCTTTTCTATAAGTCCATCCATCTACCACTTCTCTATCCAAAGGAATCTGTCTTTCTAGCAGCCGTTCTGGAGAGAATTGGATGGAAGTAAAGTAAATTTCAATAGATAAATCATAGGAGATATCTTCTCTTGCATTGGTGTGATATTCAGTCCACAAATCATCTAAATTTAAGGTGCTAAAATTTAGCAGATTATCCTCTACTTTATTTGGGATAATTTGGTCCGTGTCGTTAAATAAAGACACTAATATAAAGTCAATACCATTTAAATAGGCTTCTCTTTTAAGCGAGGATGCATCTTGATAGCGCGGAGCTAATCTTTCTAATTCAATAAAACTATTGTAGGCTAAGCGACTATCAATTTTATTACCGGATCTTAAAAGATCGCTTGCTTTTGTATAAAGATAATTGGCATAATTCTCTTTCCCTTCAAGAATTTCGTCTGTAACATCTAAAAACTGAAAGTTAATCATCCCTCCTTTACTATCTGTTAAAGGCAATAGCGGTTTTATTCTATTTTGGATGCTTTGTAAATTGATGTAAGCTTCATATACATACTTAGAATTATCTTTTAAGGTTTCCTTTTGTAAGAACTCTATTCTAGATAAGGTTGTTTCTCTGTAGTTCTCAAAAGCTCGCTTAAGTAAATAGGCATAAGTGGGGCTTTTTTTCTTAAACTTATTTTTTTGAAGCTCTTTAATAGATCGATTCATTGCTTCGGTGTAATTCCCTGAATTCAAAGCTTGCTGTGTTTTCTTTACGGAGTTGCAAGAAATAAGAAGTATAAAACTTAAGAAGAGTAAAAGGTTTTTCATATTCTGAGTGTATTAAACAAATGTAGATATTCTATTTAGATTAAAAACTAAAATCTATTTTAGGGGCAGTCAAAATCAAATAATTTTTAATTTGGATTGCGACTAAAGAAAATTTTGAAATCGTATGTTCTAATAGCTTATCAGGATTTTAGAGTCACCATTCGATTTAAGCCCGATTATTCTATTTGCCCTTTTTGAAGGTTTTTAATTTGGATTTCTATCTGTTTAGAAATGATTTGGTATACATAAAGCAAAAGCCCGAGTCATAAAACCCGGGCTTTTAATTGTTATGTGTGTGTAATTTATTGTTTCACAATTTTCTTGGTAGTAAACTGAGTTCCGTTATCAAGTTTTACAAAATAAATTCCAGATGAAAAAGCATTCATATCAATCGATGTACTTCCTTTCATTTTACCAGTATAGAGTTGTTTACCAGTAATATCGAAAAGACTCACGTTAAGATTATCCCCCG